>JAUZRN010000013.1 GCA_030950375.1 Rhodothermus sp.
CCTTTGAGCCGTTCATGTAGAGCGGGGGTAGGTCCCAGTATTTCGATCAGGTGGCCGTTGGGCGTTTGATGGCACAGGTGGCGGAAGTGTTCGGTCCAGTCTTGTACCAGTTGGCGTACCCGTTCTTCTTCGGGGCCGCTGCATTCGGCGACAACAAGCCGGGTATAGGGAGGATACCCGAGTTGTTGACGTTCGGCCAGCAGTGCGCGGGCCAGCCCGGCATAGTCGTGGCGGAGCAGGTAGCGAAAGACACGGTGGTCGGGATTGCGCGTCTGGAGCAGCACCTCGCCCGGCCGATCGGCGCGTCCGGCACGTCCGGCCACCTGCATCAGCAGCTGAAACGTGTGCTCCTCGGCGCGGAAGTCGGGCAGCAGCAGACCTGTGTCGGCGTTGACCACGCCGACGAGTGTCACACGCGGAAAATCCAGTCCTTTTGCAACCATCTGGGTGCCGAGCAGGATGTCGGCCTCACCCCGGGCGAAGCGGTCAAGCAGGCGATGATGGGCTCGACGGCCGCGGGTGGTATCAAGGTCCATGCGAAGCACGCGGGCCTCGGGAAACAGCTGGTGCAGTGCTTCTTCGACGCGCTGGGTTCCGGTGCCCAGCGGCTCCAGCGTCGCAGTGCCGCATTGCGGACACTTGCCCGGATGCCGGGTGGCGTATCCGCAGTAATGACAGCGTAGTTGATGATGCACTTTATGGTAGGTGAGTGTGACAGAGCAATGCGGACAATGGGGCGACCAGCCGCAGGCCGTGCATTCCAGCACGGGGGCAAAGCCTCGGCGATTCTGCAGGAGGATTATCTGCTCGCGTCGCTCTAAGCGGCGCGCAATGGCCTGGATCAGCGGGGGCGCCAGCGGGTTGCCGTTTGTCCGTCGCGTGTGGCGCAGGTCGACAAGACGGACGTGGGGCAGCCGTACCGGTGTAGCACCGGCGGTTGGTGCTCGCCGACGCATCTCGAGCAGGGTATACTTACCCCGGCGAGCATTCAGATAGCTCTCGAGGCTGGGCGTGGCCGATCCCAGCACACATACCGCCTGGTTCAGGTGAGCGCGATAGACGGCCACGTCACGGGCATGGTAACGCGGAGCCGGGTCAAACTGCTTGTAGGAGCGTTCATGTTCTTCGTCGACAACGATCAGGCCCAGGTTTTCCAGAGGGGCTAATATGGCCGAGCGAGGACCAATCACGATCGGATAGCGGCCGGATCGAAGCAGACGCCAGGTGTCGTAACGTTCCCCGTCACTCATCTGGGAGTGCAGCACGGCCACTTCGTCGCCAAAGTGGGCGCGAAATCGGCGAACTGTCTGCGGCGTCAGCGCGATTTCGGGGACCAGAATGATACCTGTGCGTCCCTGTGCGCGCACGCGTTTCAGGGCAGCGATGTAGACTTCGGTTTTACCGCTACCGGTGATACCGTGTAGTAGAAACGTTTCGAAGCGTCGCGCTTCAATTGCCTTGAGGATGCGGTCCAGGGCGGTCTGCTGCTCCGGATGGAACGTGACTGGTGTGGGAGGGGGGACTGGCTCGGCTTCCAGGGGCGAGCGGATCACTTCCTTTTCAACCAGCTCCAGTACGCCCTGGGCGACCAACCGGCGCAGCGTAGCGGTGGTGGCTTCAGCACGGGCGAGGAGGATAGTCTGAGAGGGTTCAGGTACGCCTTCCTGTTGCAGTGCCTGTAAGGCCCGCACAAGCATGCGCTGACGGGCGCCGCGTAGTGTACGCAGTAGTTGCTCCTGCGCAGTGAGGGTTCGGTAGGCCGGGGCAAAGCGGACGTAGCGTTCCTTTTTGATCTGAACGCGTGGCGCTTCAAGGACTTCTTCAAACTGCAGCCAACCGTTTGCAGCCAGTCGATGCAGCAGGCTGTAAGGAACCGTTCCCAGTTCCTGGCGCAGTCGGCGAACAGTAATGCCGGGATGGGCCGTCACAAATTGGAGCACGGCTTGTGCACGGTCGCTCAACGGTTCCGTGGGTGGGGTACCGGGATACAGGCGGCGGCGGCTTTCAATGTCAAGGCCGGGTGGCAAGGCCGCACGGATAACCTCGCCCCAGCCACACACGTAGTAGTCGGCCATCCAGCGTGTCAACCGGAGTAATTCGTCGGTGAGCGCCGGCTGGTCGTCCAGTACGTCCAGCATAGGCTTCAGCGGGGAGGGAAGCGGGTCGGGCGGTGGTGCTGGCACCACCACACCGGTCAGCTGGCGCCGGCCAAAAGGGACCAGTACCCGACACCCTGGACGTACGGCATACTGCCATTCTGGAGGCACCTGGTAGGTAAAGACCTGCGGCAGTGGCAGGGGAAGCGCAACCTGCACGATGTTAGGGGAGGATGTCATAGCCAGGGCGCTGGCCTCAGGCTTCCAGTAGCAGTGCCTGACGGAAGGCAGCCACATTCTGGGCGACAGGCCTGTGCGGGTTAAAGATGGCACTGCCGGCCACGATCACCGTGGCACCTGCCCGTACCACTTCGGCCACATTGTGCGGATAAATACCCCCGTCGACTTCAATGTAGGCATGCGATCCAATGGCGTTCAGCATTCGACGCAGTCGCCGGACCTTGTGGGTGCTGGAAGAGATGTACGTCTGACCACCAAAGCCCGGATCGACGGTCATCAGCAGGATCAGATCGACCAGCGGCAACACTTCCTCCAGAGCGGTAAGCGGTGTGGCCGGGTTGAGTGCTACGCCGACCTTTTTACCCAGTTTGCGAATCATATCAAGGGCGCGGTGCAGGTGAGGGGTGGCTTCCACGTGCACGGTGAGTACATCGGCGCCTGCCTGCGCGAAGTCGTCCAGAAAGCGTTCGGGCTGCTCCACCATTAGATGTACGTCCAGCACAGCGCCCAGTTCATCCGCCAACGGACGAAGGGCCTCGACCACCAGAGGACCCATCGTAATGTTGGGTACAAAGTGGCCGTCCATCACATCGATGTGGATCCAGTCGGCTCCCGCTTCCAGCGCCTCGCGGCACTGTTCTCCCAGCCGTGCAAAGTCGGCCGACAGAATGGATGGCGCGAGAAGGATCATGGATCAGGCAAACAGCGCCACGCCGAGGGCAATGAGGATGACGTTGGCCAGCCCAATGGGCAGCAGGTACTTCCAACCCAGCGTCATGAGCTGGTTGTACTTGAAACGCGGGAAGGTCCAGCGCACCCAGATGTACAGGAAGGCAAAAAAGCACGTTTTTGCCAGCAACGACAGGAACTGCAGCACGCCCAGCAGCAAGCTTCCTTCCAGGGTCGGGAAGGCTTTCAGCAGGAGCGGCTCAAACGGCACCAGATAACCTCCGAAAAAGAGCGTAGCAATCACAAACGAAGCAACAAACAGGTTCACATACTCCGCCAGGAAGAACATGCCGAATTTCATGCCACTGTACTCGGTATGATACCCGCCGACGAGCTCCTGCTCGGCCTCGGGCAGGTCGAACGGCAAGCGGTTCGTCTCGGCAAAAGCCGTGACGATGAAAATCAGGGCCCCGATCGGGTTGGTAAACACGTGCCAGCCAAGGATCGCCCATCCATCACGCTGGGCTTCAACAAGGGCGCTAACGTTGAGCGTGCCGGCCTGGAGGATCACAGACAGCACGGCCGTACCCATAGCCAGCTCATAGGAGATCATCTGGGCAGAAGAACGCAGGCCTCCCAGTAGCGAGTACTTACTGTTGGAGCTCCAGCCGGCCAGCGTAATGCCGTAGACGCTGATCGACGTGAGGGCCAGGATGGCCAGCACCCCTACGTCGATGTCGGCAATCACCACACCTCGGGCAAAAGGAATGAGCGCGGGCACTGTCATAGCAATCGTTACCATGATCATGGGGGCCAGCGCATGAATAAACCGGTTGGCCTGAGCCGGAATGATGTCTTCTTTAAAAAGCAGCTTGACGACGTCTGCAAACGGCTGCAGAAAACCGGCAGGACCCACACGGTTAGGACCTGGCCGTTGTTGAATGAAGCCTGAAATCTTACGCTCGGCATAGACCAGCACCGAAGCAGTTAGCAGCATCGCGTTGATGATCAGAAAAGCAATCAGGGCAGTCCAGTACAGCGGCAGGTCCATTGTATCAGGACGGTTGATTTCCAGCAGTTTGCGTTCAGTGGCTTGCTTTCAGTCCGGACAAGCCGTAACATCGAAAAGTACACCGACGAAGGGCTGATGTGCAACTGTCGAAGGCGGCGTGGGCGTGCTCCCAGAGCTTTTGAGCGAGATTTCAACGCCGCGTAACCTCTGGCCAGCCCTTCCGTAAAAGAACGATCAGCTTTTTCGTTCACCAGCCCGCTTCGAGATTATGGTTCGCTGGGTCTTTCTGCTGAGTTTTGTCCTGACGCTGACGATGCCTCTTCAGGCGCAGGTTCCGCCACGCCCATACCTGGATCAGTTGCCCCCGCTGCTGGACCGTGAGCTATTCTTTGGCGATCCAGAGATCTCAGGCGCGCAGCTTTCACCAGATGGTCGATGGCTCACTTTCCTTAAGCCGTACAACGGGGTGCGTAATATCTGGATTAAGGCGCTCAATGAGCCCTTCGAGGCAGCTCGACCACTGACGGCCGACGAGCGGCCTGTGCCCGGTTACTTCTGGAGCCAAGATAGCCGCTATGTACTCTATGTGCAGGACAAAGGGGGAAATGAAGACTTTCACGTCTACGCCGTCGATCCGACCAGCCCTCCAGACCCCGAGACCGGAGTACCGCCCGCGCGTGATCTGACACCTTACGAAAACACACGCGCGATCATCTATGCCGTCCCCGAAGCGACACCGGGGCAAATTCTGGTGGGGCTGAACGACCGGGATCCGCGCTGGCACGACGTGTACCGGATCGACCTGGCCACTGGCGAGCGTACACTCGTGCTCAAAAACGAGCAGGAACTGGCCGGTTTTACGTTTGATCTGGAGGGACGCCTGCGGCTGGCTGTGCGCATTACGGAAGAGGGAAGCACGGAGATTCTGCGCGTGGACGGAGATGCACTGGTGCCGGTTTATACCTGCTCGGTGGAGGAATCCTGTGCTCCCTTGCGCTTTCACCGGGATGGACGGCGGGTCTATCTGACAACAAATCAGGGCGATCGGGATCTGGTCGAATTGGTATTGTTTGATCTGGAGACGGGCGAAGAGACGTTTGTAGAGCGCGATCCGGAAGGGGAAGTAGACTTTGGGGGCGCAGTATTCTCAGATCGCACGGAAGAGCTGATCGCCACCTACTACGTGGGCGACCGGCTTCGCATTTATCCCAGGACGGAGGAGCTGGCGCAGGATCTGGAATTTCTCCGATCGCAGCTTCCGGAAGGCGAGCTGTATCTGGGATCGACGACCGAAGATGAGCGGCTGGTGCTTGTCACGGTACAGCGCGATGTGGATCCCGGTGCCGTGTACCTTTATGATCGGCAGCGGCGTCGGGTAGAGCTGCTCTACCGAAGCCGGCCGGAGTTGCCTACCGAGTATCTGGCGCCTATGCAGCCCATTCGTTACCGAGCACGGGATGGCGTGGAGATTCCGGCGTACCTGACCTTGCCCCGTGGCGTTGAGCCAAAGGGCTTGTCGGCCGTGGTGCTGGTGCATGGAGGCCCCTGGGCACGCGACACATGGGGTTATAATGCCCTGGCTCAGTTCCTGGCCAACCGAGGCTATGCGGTGCTGCAGCCTAACTTCCGGGGATCGGCCGGCTACGGTAAGGCTTTTCTCAACGCGGGTAACAAGCAGTGGGGCACGGGGGTGATGCAGCACGATGTCACGGACGGCGTGCGTTACCTGATCGAAAGTGGCATCGCCGACTCGAACTATATCGCTATTATGGGAGGCTCCTACGGCGGCTATGCTACGCTTGCCGGGCTTACCTTCACGCCTGAGCTCTACGCAGCTGGTGTATCGATCGTAGGGCCCTCGAATCTGCTCACGCTGTTGAAGACGATCCCCCCTTACTGGGCGGCTGCCCGACGCATCTTCGACACGCGGGTGGGGAATCCAGATGACCCAGCCGACCGAGAGCGGTTGAAGGCCCAGTCGCCGTTCTACCACGCCGATCGTATTCGCGCCCCATTGCTGGTCATTCAGGGGGCAAACGACCCGCGTGTCAAAAAGACCGAAAGTGATCAGATCGTGGTGGCCGCCCGGGATAATGGGGTGGAAGTGGCCTACATGGTGGCACCGGATGAGGGCCATGGTTTCCGGGGGGAAATGAACCGCCTGGCCATGATCGCTGCGATTGAGCGGTTTCTGGCACGCCATCTGGGCGGGCGCTATCAGGAGGAGATGGATCCGGAGCTGGAAGCCCACCTGGATTCGCTCATGGTGGATCCGGCCACGGTTACACTCCCCGATACGCTGGCGTTGGCGAAAGCGCTGCAGACCCCCCTTCCAGCGGCGGACGGTAGCCGAATTCGTCCGGCCACGATGCGCTATGAGACCACGATCCAGACGCAGGGGCAGCAGTTTACGCTTAGCTCCAGGCGCACGGTGCAGATTGCCCGGTTGGATGGGCGTGCGGTCTGGATGGTGGTCGATCATGTACGTATGCCTATGGGAGAAACCAGGGATACGTCGTGGGTAGACCAGCACACACTCCGGCCCCTCCGACGTTCGGTGCGGGGCATGGGCACGCTGGTGTTGAACTACGCAGACGATCGGATCACCGGCCGCATGCAATCTCCGATGGGGGCTATAGCTGTGAAAAAAACACTGGAGGCGCCAGTAGTGGGCGACGGGGGAGCCTTTGATCTGTACGTGGCTGGTTTGCCGCTGGAGGAAGGATTTGCTGCCACGTTGCGCGTGTTCAACCCGCAGCAGCAGGAGGTGCGGCCTATAAGGTTGCAGGTAACCGGCACGCAGACGCTGGAGACGCCGGCCGGCACGTTCGAAGTCTATGTCGTCCGTCTGGAAATGCTTGATGGTGGCCCCGGCGGGGGCACGTTGCATGTGCTCCGGGACGCCCCTCACTTCAGTGTGCTGAGCGAGCTCCAGTTGCCGGCGCAGATGGGGGGCGGCACTGCCGTGACGCGCCTGATAGCGCTGGAGATGAAGCCATAGACAGCGCGTACCTCTGGGCGCCGTGAGCGGTAGCTACAGCGCTGCAGCTCACGGCGCTGGGCCCAGAGATTTACACCTCGGCGCCGATTTCGACGAGGCGGACACCTTCCAGGCCCATGGCTTCGTAGGTAGCTCCGGCAAAGGCCGGGATCGTTTCCGCGATCTCCTGCATGATGTATTTCGGGCCTTTGTAGCGCAGCGGATGGCCCAGCCGCTCGGCGACTTCCGGCAGGATCTCCCAGCTCGGCTTGCAGTCCACCTGGTGTTGCTCATTGTACCAGCGGTCGTAGGGCGTGCCGTGCTGATCCAGGCGACTTTTGCCGATTTCGCGCATGAGCACGCGATTGACGGTGCGGATGGCTTTGGCGGGACGCACGCGCTGCGCATGCCCGTCGCAATTGACGTAGGTACCGATGGTTTCGACGACCGTGGCGGCTGGCAGGGCTACGTCAGCCACCGCCAGCGTCTGGTTGGTAGTGTTGTAGTAGTGCAGGATGACCGGAATGTCAGCCAGCGCCTCGGCTGAGAAGAGTCCGGAGCCGACGGGGTCGTCTTCGAGCACGTACACGGCCTGGATTTCGCCACTTTCGAGCCGACTCCGTACGAGGGCTTCATCGACGGGCAGGATGCCCAGCCGCTGGCATCCCTGCGCGTTGGGCGTGCGGTCGTCGGTGCGAAGCCAGCCATCGCCGTGGCCGGGTTCGATATGGGGGATGTAGACGGGCGTATCGGCACCCAGCGCTTCCGCCAGACGCTTGAGCAGATAGTTGTCTTCGACCGTAGCGTAGGCCGATCCCAGAAACAGGATGCGCCGACCTTCGATACCTGCAAGCAGGGTGGCTGCCCGATCATAGGCTTCTTCCCAGCTTACGCGCACCAGCCGGCCGTCTCGTCGCACTTCGGGACCGTCCGGGCGGTTTTCGTTGAAGCGATGATAGTCGAGCCGGTCTTCGTCGGGCAGCCAGTAGTCGTTGACGGCCGTGTTGGCGCGGGGCGTGATCTCGACAATCAGGTTGTCACGCACCCAGTAGTAACAGTTGGAGCCCTTTGCGTTGGTGATCGTGATCGAGGGAGTGGCGCTCATCTCCCAGGGACGCGCCTTAAAGCGTGCATCAATGGAGGTGAGCGCGCCCACCGGGCACAGGTCGATCACGTTCATGGAATACGGGTCGTCAAATTCCACGCCCGGCGGCGTGATGGGATAGTTTTTGACCCCGCGTTCGATAATGGTCAGCTGGTGGCTCTTGGAGATCTCGTCTGTAAAGCGGACGCAGCGCGTGCAATTAATGCACCGCTCGGCGTCGAGCATAACGCGGGGGCCTAGCTTGACTCGCTTGGGTTTGTGCACCTTGAGAAACTCGAAGCGAGAGCCTTCCGGACCGTACTTGTACGCCTGGTTCTGAAGGGGGCACTTGCCGGCCTGATCACAGATCGGGCAGTCAAGCGGATGGTTGATCAGCAAAAATTCCAGATTGTCGCGCTGGGCGCGTGCTACTTTTTCGCTGGTGCGATGGGTTCTGACCACCATCCCGTCGGCCATGTCGAGCGAGCAGCTCGTCTGCAGCTTGGGCATAAACTGGATGACGGGGTGGCCGTTTTCGTCCAGCTTCGGCTTACCGGTTTCCCGATCGATCACCGGCATACCCACTTCTACCAGACACTGACGGCAGTTGGCCGGAATCGACAGTGCCGGATGATAGCAAAAGTGGGGGAGCTCAATGCCATGATCCAGGCAGAACTGAAGCAACTTGGGCCGTCCTTCAAATTCGTAAACCGTGCCGTCTATGGTGATCCGGGGCATGGTGCATTCAGGTTTGATCAATCAGTTGATGGAGCGCCGGACGGTAATCTTGATAGACAACCAGGTCGTAGATGTAATGGTTAAGCATGCGGTAGGCAAACAGGAAAACGCCCAGCCGGGCATAGCGAAAGCCCCAGTAAGGGGCCGAGAGCGACAAAAACGCAGTGGGAAAGAGTACGTAATCGGGCAGCGGAATGCGAAAGATGGCAGCCACCAGTAGCAGTACGATGGCCAGAAAACCAAAAATCATCCCCGCCATGGCCCAGGCACGGTAGCGGTGCAGCTGAGCCATACGCCGTTCGATAAAATTCGGGTCCAGAAAGCGAGGGAGCTCTTCGCGATTCATGCGCAGAGCCACCTCGCCGAGGTCGGGCAGCAGGACCCGTACGGTCTCCTCGAAGAGGAGATCGTTGAGCGAAGGTGGATAGATGTCGTCCTTTTTCATCCTCTATCTGGAAGTCGCGGTAGGTGCGACATCGATACCCGAAGGAATCAGGCTGGGTTTACACTTTGCTTCAAACTCTTCGCGGAAGCGCAGGATGGTATAGCGCACAGGCCAGGCTGCTGCGTCGGCCAGGGCACAGACCGTACGTCCTTCCATCTGGTCGCATAGATCCAGTAGCAGGTCCAGATCGCGCAGCCGGCCTTCCCCCTCATCAATACGGGTGACGATGTTTTCCAGCCAGCCCGTGCCTTCACGACACGGCGTGCATTGCCCACAGCTTTCATGGGCATAAAAGTGGGTGACGCGTCGCAGCCAGGATACCATGTCGGTGTCTTCGTCGAGCACAAGCAGGCCGGCTGTCCCCATCATTGAGCCGGCTTCGCGGAGCGACTCGGCATCCATCGTTACGCCGTCGATCATGTCGGCCCGCAAGGGAGGCGTAGAGCTACCACCTGGAATGACGGCTTTGAGTTTTTTGCCGCCACGGATGCCACCGGCCACCTCGTAAATCAGGTCGGTAATCAACATACCGGTGGGATATTCATAAACGCCCGGTCGGTTAACATGTCCGGAGATACCATAGAGGACCGGACCAGGATGGTTGGGTGCGCCGATTGACGCAAACCATTCACCTCCCTGTCGCAAAATAAGCGGTACGTTGGCCAGCGTCTCTACATTATTGATCGTGGTAGGATAGCCCCACAGGCCACGCTGCGCCGGGAATGGAGGTTTGATACGGGGATACGCCCGCTTTCCTTCGATCGATTCCATCAGGCTGGACTCCTCGCCACAGATGTAGGCGCCAGCGCCTTTGTGAATCACAATATCGGCCGAGAAGTCCGTGCCCATAATGTTTTTCCCCACATAACCCCGGGCGTAGAGTTTCTCCAGCTCCCGTTCCATGTGTTCAATCCAGCGGGCAAATTCGCCGCGCACGTACAGATAGCACGTGCGCACAGACATGGCATAGCAGGCAATCAGAATCCCCTCGAAAATCTGGTGGGGATTGAATTCCATGAGCTGGCGATCTTTGAACGTGCCTGGCTCGCTTTCGTCCCCGTTGCAACACAGAAAGCGAGGCCGATCGTCCACTGGCGGCATGAAGCTCCACTTCAGTCCGGTGGGGAAGCCGGCGCCGCCCCGGCCGCGCAGTTTACTCTTTTTGACTTCTTCGATCACCGCTTTGGGATCCCAGCGGTCGGAGGTGAGCACGTCACGCAGGGTCTGGTAGCCCCCGTGCGCCTCGTACACTTCCAGTTGGTGCAGATCCCGCACGGGAGGAAGCAACACCCGTTTGTAGTTTCGCCAGTCTCCAGCCTTACTCTGAAATCCGTTGGTGGTCATATGCCGCACAGGTTAAGCGCGAGGGTGGGGAAACAGTCGGCCTATTTCTACGAAAGCTCTGGGTTGGGCCAGCGGCGTGAGGCGGTCGTGTGGTGAAAGCACCTGATGCGACCGATAGGTTTCGTTCTGGGGTTGTCGGTAGACTTCGAGCACGCGGTCGATCAGGTTGACGATCCAATAGTCAGGGATGCCAGCACGGGCGTAGAGGGCAGCCTTACGCGTGCGGTCGAAATGCAACGAGGCATCGGCCACCTCCACCACCAACACCGCCGTCGAAGGATGCGCCTCAGCGTAATCGTCGAGCGTACCCGCGACGACAGCCACGTCAGGTTCCGGTTCACTGTAAGGATCCAGCGCCAGCGGCCCCTGAGTGCGGACAACATAGCCTGCTCCAAAGACGACATGCAGTGCTTGGGCCACCTTAAGCACACTCGTAAAGTGACGAGCGCTCTGTGGGCTCATTTTCTGGAGGATTTCGCCGTCGATGAGTTCGAGGCGGGCGTCGGGGTCGACGAGTCCGACGTCGGCCAGTTTTTCGAAGGCCTCACGGCTCCAGCGATATGTCTGCACAGCCTCCATGTTGAATCAGCGCGTTTGCTGGGCTACCGGGGGCGTCTGGTACGACTCGACAGCTTCGGCATCCGAGCGACGGTTGCCTCCCAGCTCTGCTTCATCCTGCGGTAGGGTGAGCGAAACGAAGGGGGGCAGTTTGCCCTGTTTCAGGTCTTCCAGTAATTGATCGACTTTTTCAGGGGTCAGGTTGTGAACGTACGGCCCATTGGATACCTGCAAGACTGGTGCCGAACCGCAGGCGCCCAGGCATTCGACTTCTTGCAGCGTGAACAGGCCGTCTGGCGTAGTTTCCCCTTTATGGATGCCCAGCTTTTCTTCCAGGTAATGCAGAATATCGTAGCCGCCGCACACCTGACAGGAAAAACAGGTACAGACATCCAGTACGTACCGGCCTTTTTTCTCCTTGTAGTACTGGGTGTAGAAGGTGGCCACTCCGTAGACCTGGGCATAGGGGATACCCAGTTCATCGGCCACCAGCTGCAGCACTTCTGGGGGCAGAAAGCCGAATTTTTCCTGGGCCAGCCAGAGCGTTTTCATCACGGCACCAGCCGGATCCAGGTACTGCTCCTTGAAGCGGGCAATTTTTTGCTTTTCCTCTTCGGTAAAGTACAGCTGGTCGGCCGGAATCTGCGGTTCCGGTTGCAGATCCGGCAGTGGGACCACTGGTTTTTTGACAAAGTCAGCCATTGTGGCTTGTAGGTTGCACGTTCATTTATCAGCTTCGCCCATAACCGGGTCGATGGTACCGATCAGAATCACCATGTCCCCGATCATAGCACCTTCCATCATATATTCGAGGCCCTGCAGGTTGGAGAAGCTGGGGGCCTTGATGCGTACGCGCCAGGGCTTACCAGTTCCATCTGAAATAATGTAAAAGCCCAGCTCGCCTTTAGGCGCTTCGATGGCATGGTAGCTGTGGGCACCTTTAGGCGGACAGATGCCCACGTCGGTGTATAGAAAGTCGTGGATCATGCCCTCCATGGAGTAATAAACTTCCTCTTTGGAGGGGTAGGCCAGCTTGGCGTTATCATTGCGGATAGGACCTTCGGGAAGCCGTTCCAGGCACTGGCGGATAATCCGCACGCTTTCTTTCATTTCCTCCATCCGCACGAAGTAGCGAGCCAGGCTGTCGCCTTCGGTGCGGAGGGGAATGTTGAAGTCCACTTCGTCGTATTTCAGATAAGGCTCAAAGCGGCGGATATCGTAGTCGACGCCACTGCCGCGGAGGTTCGGTCCGGTGACGCCCAGTTCAATGGCTTCTTCGGCGGTCAGCACGCCGATGCCTTCGTTCCGATCGATCCAGATCTTGTTGCGGTTGATGATTTTTTCCCAGTCGGCCAGCTCTCTGGGAAATTCTTCTACGAAGCGGCGAATCATGGCGATCGCCGTTGGCGACAGGTCGGAGGCCACCCCACCGATGCGGCTGTGGGAGACGGTAAACCGTGCACCGCACACTTCATCAAAAATGTTATAGATCTCTTCGCGGTACTTGAAGGCCCAGAGGAAGACCGACACGGCACCCGCATCCATGAGCCCTACACCCAGCCAGAGCAGGTGACTGGAGATGCGGGCCAGCTCGCACATAATCATGCGGATCCATTGTGCCCGTTCCGGCACCTCAATGCCGGCTACTTTTTCGACGGCCAGGCACCAGGCCACGTTGTTGGAGTAGGGCGACAGGTAGTCCATGCGGTCGGTGTAGGGCATGAACTCCTGATAAGTCTTGTGTTCAGCCACTTTTTCGAGGCCCCGGTGCAGGTAGCCCAGATCAAGCACACACTTTTCCATCACCTCGCCATCGAGCTTGACGATGCACCGAAGCACGCCATGTGTGGCCGGGTGCTGCGGCCCGATGTTGAGGATCATTTCGTGCTCCAGCGGATCGGGCTCCCCGTCGCCGCCCGGTGGGCGATGGCGTTCTTCCAGCCAGGCGTGCTTGGTTGCCAGGCGGCGGTAGATGGCCTCGTTATGACGGGGCCAGAAGTTAAACAGGCCCTGGCGGTCAGGTCCTATAAAGCTGGGCGCTGTGCTCATCGTGGTGCGTTTCCCAGAGGTTCAGGGCTCGGAAGTTTGCTCATCTATGGCCGGTGGTTCTTCGTAGCCCGGTGGGGGCACGTAGCCGTGGGCGCGGGCAAAGGGATCGCGCGTCAGCGGACCCCCCGGCGTCTGTGGGGGCAGCGGGAGCGAACCCGGGATGCCCAGCAGCGGAAATTCTTTACGCAGGGGATGGTATTCAAAATCTTCTGGCATGTACATGCGCCGCAAATCCGGATGTCCTTCGAAACGGATGCCGAACATATCGTAACATTCGCGCTCGTTCCAGTTGGCGGCGCGATAGACGGACGTTACCGAAGGCACCACCGGATTTTCTTCGTCGACGCGAATCTTCAGTCGAATCCGTTTGCGGCGCTCGATCGACACCAGGTTATAAAACACTTCAAAGCGTCCTTCGTCAGTGAAACGGTCGATGCCGCCCAGGTCGGCCAGGTAATTGAAGCCCTGTTCTTCTTTCAGAAAGCGGCATACCTCTACAATGCGGTCGGCGCGGACGCGTACGGTGTGTTCGCCCGCGTACTGTTCCACCTCCTCGATGACGTCGCCAAAACGCGCTTTCAGTGCCTCCACCACGTCGGGGACATATGTGGTGGCTTTAGCATGTGGATTGAGTTCGTCGCCGCGTGGCGGATCGACCGGCGTGAAATGAAATTTCAGCGCTTCGGGTGTTCGCGGACGTTCGTTTCCAGTCTGCTCGGCCATGGCAGCTTTAACTCGACTTCAGGGGCCGGTGGAGCACCTCTTGGGCAACGGGTTCGTCGCCTTCCGGCGAAAGTACGTGGGGACGTACGGGGGGCGCAGCCGGACGCGGATCGCCATGCACGTAGTCCTGCGCCACCGAGTACTCGTTACGAATCTTTTCCTGAATGTCCATCAGCGCATGCAGCACAGCTTCCGGGCGTGGCGGACAGCCCGGGATGTAGACGTCGACCGGCAGGAAGTTGTCGATGCCCTGCACGACGCCATAGCAGCGATGCATGCCGCCGGTCGAGGCGCAGGCCCCCATGGCAATACACCACTTGGGGTCAGGCATTTGATCCCACACGCGCCGGATGGCATGGGCCATCTTGTAGGAGCACCACCCGGCTACAATCATCAGGTCAGCCTGCCGGGGTGAAAAGCGCATGGCCTCGCTTCCAAAACGGGCTACATCATATTTAGGCCCGGCAAAGGCCATCATCTCAATGGCGCAGCAGGCCAACCCCATCGGCATGGGCATAAGCGAGTTGGAACGTGCCCAGTTCAGCAGCACGTCCAGCCGCGTCGTCAGAAACCCTTCACGAAGATCCAGCATGGGACAACTCGGTTCGTTACAGCACCTCGGGCCGAACGGATTAAATGTGCCAGGGCAGGGGCTGTTTCGATCAGGACCTCAATCGAACTCCAGTCCGCCCTTTTTGATGTCGTAGAGCAGGCCCACTGCCAGGATAATCAGAAAGAACACGACGACAGCCAGCGCGCCCAGGCCAGCACCGGCCTCCAGAAAATCCCGGTAGCTGACAGCCCAGGGGTAAAGAAAAACGATTTCTACGTCAAATACGATAAAGATCATGGCAACCAGATAGAACTTTACCGTATAACGCTCACGCGCCGTCCCCACCGGGTCCATGCCACTTTCATAGGGCATGCGCTTGATAGGATTGGGACGGTGCGGCCCCAGGATTTCTGCCAGCTTCAACAGCGAAAAAGCCAGCCCGGCGGCCAGCCCGATCATGATAAATAGCGGAATAAAATCAGTCAGCATGGCTGATGGTTTTGTCTGAACACCTGCAAATGTCTCAAAGTACCGAAGTACAAAGGAATTCGTCAATGTTTGTCGGATTCTTTAAAAAAGCGCTATTCCAACCCGACCCGTCGAAAGATTTCGTCCACGTGGCGCAGGTGGTACGCCGGGTTAAACGCTTCATCGATTTCTTCGGGCGAAAGATACTGGGTAAGGGTCGGGTGCTGGCGAACGATCTCATAAAACGGTCGTGCTTCGTCCCAGGCCTGCATGGCAGCCGGCTGTACCAGGTCGTAGGCGGCTTCACGACTCAGGCCTTTGTCGATCAGCATCAGCAGCAAGCGCTGGCTGTTATAAAGGCCAAAGGTCAGTTCCATATTGCGCCGCATGCGCTGTGGATAGACTTTCAACGTGTCCATCACGTTTGCGTAGCGATGCAGGGCGTAGTGCACGAGCGTGGTGGCGTCGGGCAGGATGACGCGTTCGACAGATGAATGGGAGATATCGCGTTCGTGCCAGAGGGTTATGTTTTCGTAGGCTGCAAGCATATAGCTGCGCAACAGCCGGGCCACGCCTGTGATGTTTTCTGAAGCGATCGGATTGCGTTTGTGGGGCATGGCCGACGACCCCTTCTGCCCTTCCCCGAAGGCTTCTTCTACCTCGCGTACTTCGCTACGCTGCAGATGTCGGACTTCGACGGCCAGCTGCTCCAGCGTGGTGCCAATCAGCGCCAGCACCGACAGATAGTGTGCGTGGCGATCGCGTGCCAGCACCTGGGTAGAAATGGGAGCCGGCTTCAGGCCCAGCTTTTCGCAGGTCAGACGCTCGACTTCGGGCGGAATGTGCGCAAACGTTCCTACAGCACCAGACAGTTTACCTACGCGCATCTCCTCGGCGACGGCCACAAAACGCGCCCGGTTACGCTGCATCATGTCGTAAAACAGCGCCAGCTTGAGCCCGAACGTGGTTGGCTCGGCGTGTACGCCATGCGTACGGCCGATCATCAGCGTGTACTTATGCTCCCGGGCCCGTCGCGCCAGCACCTCCAGAAAATGATCCAGCGCTTCCAGGATCAGCTCGTTGGCTTTTTTGAGGCGGTAAGCCCAGGCTGTGTCGACCACGTCGGATGAGGTAAGACCATAATGAATCCAGCGTCGCTCTTCGCCCAACGACTCGCTCACTGCCCGCGTGAAGGCGACCACGTCGTGCCGTGTGATCTTTTCCAGCTCATGGATACGCTGGATGTCGAAGCGGGCATGCTGTCGCAGCTTGGCTACGTCCTCTCTGGGTATGACCCCGATTTCAGCCCAGGCTTCACAGGCGGCCAGCTCGACCTCAAGCCACGACTGATACTGGGCTGCTTCGCTCCAGAGCTGCGCCATTTCGGGGCGCGTATAACGCGCAATCATGGTTCGTCTGCATGGGTACAACTGCCGTGACGCTGGAAGTTAGGGACAAACGAAGCCGTGAAGGACGAAAAAAGTTCAAAGGCTACTGCGTTTGCTGCGCAGATACCTGTACAACAGGCGACGTGCCCGAAAGATGTGCGCTTTGACAGTACCGAGTGGTAGCTGCAGCTCGGCAGCAATCTCTTCGTACGATTTCTCCTGCTGATGGCGCATAATGATGACGCGCCGGTACTTTTCAGGAAGGGCGTTAATGGCTTCCTGGATCAGCATGCGTCGTTGGTCTTCCACGATATGCCGATCGGGGAAGTAGGTCGTATCGGCCAGCTCGCGTTCGAGCGTCCCTTCTTTTGTCTGAATGGGTTCGTCCAGCGATAGTGTCTTGAGCTTTTTGCGACGCAGATAGTCGATGGCATGATTGGTAGCGATCTTGTAGAGCCAGGTCGAAAAAGCGTATTCGGTTGAATAGGTGGACAACGCCGTGAAGGCCTTGATGAAGGTTTCCTGCACAAGATCGTCCAGATCACGGGGATCGCGAACGATCCGGGCGATATGACGGCGCAACGCCGGACGGTACTTATCCATCAGGGCCTGATAGGCCGCTTCATTGCCCTGTAGCGCTGCGGCCACGTAGGCCCGATCTTGTTCACTGGAAGCAGAAGGAGGTGAAGACATGCGACGTTCGCTATCCTGGTCCTTCAACGTGCAAGATAGTAACGATTGCGGGGGAAAAAAACAGGTCCACGCTGATCCAGCGTGGACCTCCTGTGTTTATAAACACCCCAGGTGATTATTTCGCCGAGGCATTCTGGGGCAGGTTAGCGTGGGCCCGTACGCATGGGGCCCCACACGCTTCAGGCGATCGGCTACTTCGTGCGTGGCCTGCAGGTAGCACTTATAGGCATTTGATGCGGGCATCAGCACGTCGATCCGCGCAGCCGGGTTCAGAGCCAGGGCGCTGCCTTTGTCGTGCGTTGCCGGCAGCGCGGAAGCCACTACCGTATGGTGCTGCGCTGGGACAGGCGGTACGGTTCGGTCTCGGCAAGTCTCGGGGATGCCTTTTCTGTAGGCCAGCACGCGCTCTGGAATGGAACCAGCGTAATGGGTCCATGTGGTAGCTTGGCCTCAAAGCGCGTGCGATCACAGGCAACACCCCAGCCAGCCGTCATAAAATGCTTCGTCCGCTACCGGTCGGCAGTCTTCGGGGAGCGCAGCTTTCCTTCCGCGCTTATGGCCGGCGTTTCACGTCCCAGTGAGCAGACATTCTCACCGAAAAGTGCGCTCCATGTAATCAAGCAGCAGCTTGCTCGTGAGGGGGTAATCGGTTGGCGGTTCTGTCTAAGCGGACTCGAATGTTTCCACAGAAACCAACTCAGTAGGGACGACCGGAAGCTGACGCGTTTCCTTAAAGGTGCTCAGCACGATACTGGTGACGGTACCGTGCACACCGGGCCACGACTGTATGCGTGAAAGCAGGCGTTCCAGCGTGGTAGTGTTGCGCGTGCGCACTTTAAGAATATGGGAGCCTTCTCCCGTGATGGAGTGTACCTCCAGCACCTCATCCAGGGCGCAGGCGCGTCGGATGAACTCCGGATAGTGCTCCGAACCGTCCACGATCACTCGGATGAAGGCCGTAATGTCAAAATGTAGTCGTTTATGGTCCAGTACGGCATGGTAACCCGTAATAACGCCACGCTCTTCGAGCTTGCGCATGCGCTCACTGACCGAGGGGACCGATAAGCCCACTTCTTCGGCAATGCGGTTGCGCTTCATGCGTCCATGCTCCTGCAACAGCTCCAGGATACGGACATCGATTTCATCGATGCGTTCTACCGCGCTCATTGTTTAATCCGTCAGGTTAAAAGTTACTTTGTTGAAATAAATTTGGCTTGACCTGTTATTGCCTAAAAAATTATGTCGAATGTAGAGAGGTTCCAGAAGATGTCGAGAAGAGATCAACGAGGCGGCAGGGAGGTCATGAGCTTTAAGTTAGAAAGGGGAGAGCATGGGATCCTGAAGGCAGGAATGACGGTTGCTTTGCTCTGCAGACGGGCCCGTAGCTCAGCGGTTAGAGCAGCGGACTCATAATCCGACGGTCGCAGGTTCGAATCCTGCCGGGCCCACGCTTCAGAAAATCGCAAAAAACGCCCGGTGTTGGTGCCGGGCGTTTTTTGTTGCATGCGTTTCGCAGGAGGGTCTTCTGCTGGTCAGGACTTACGGGATTCCTGGAGCTGCTTGAGCGTTTCATAGACTTCTCGATCGTGGCGGGCCGGATCGACTTTTTCAAAAATGTGGGCAATGCGCCCTTCCGGATCGATCAGGAACGTGACGCGCTTGGCATATAGCCCACCCATACCCAGTACATCATAGGCTCTGGCGATCTTCTTGTCCTGGTCACTGATCAGATCGAATGGCAGGTTGTATTTAGCTTTAAAGCGTTCCTGCGTCTCCAGGTTGTCCAGGCTCACACCCAGAATGACGGCTCCCAGCGCCCGGATCTTTTCATAGGCATCACGCAAGGTGCAGGCTTCTGTGGTACAGCCAGGCGTGAACGCTTTGGGGTAGAAGTAAAGCACCACCCACTGACCGCGCAGGTCACTCAGGCGGATCGTCTTGCCACCGGTTGCCTTTGCTTCGAAGTCGGGTGCAGGTTCACCGACTTTGGGTCGATCGCTTTTGCCGAAGCCGAATAGCAGTAACATGCTCAGTAATACAGGCATCATGGGGAAAAGAAAGCTGGTTTTGGGGGGACGCTTATGCAAAAAGAAAGCGCTCGAGTCATAGGAGTTTCCGCGGTACAAAAAGATCGCGGGGGCGCGGTCTGGCCATGGCTGCGCGAAAGATGAAGGATTCATGTTCGGAACCGATCAACGTGGTCGCGCTGGACCTGTAGCCCGCGGATCAATTCGACAGGGGCTGTTGCTTCCTATTAAGATTTGATGTGCATGGCAAGCCTATGGGGGGAGATGAATAAAGTTGCTGGTTTGTATGTGAATACGATTCCGATTTAGCGAAATGTGGCGCAAAGCGTTAAATTGGGGACAAAGCTTTCCGGATTGAGGCTGTGGTTGACCTGCGTGTTTTAGAGACAGCGGTACGGTACGTGGCCGGGGTGGGACCGCGTCGGGCCGAAGCGCTGGCGCGGGTTGGCGTGCACACTGTACGGGATCTGCTGCACTACTTTCCTCGGCGTTACCTGGACCGTTCGACGATCGTCCCACTCCGGCGTCTGGACGAACGTCTGGGGGCGGTAACGGTCGTAGGGACCGTGCGCGTGGCCGGCATGGTCGAGGGCAAGGGCCGCAAACGGTTCGAGCTAATTCTGGAAGACGAAAGCGGTGGCCGTCTGAAGTGTGTCTGGTTCAACCGCCTGAACTGGGTGGCCAGGACTTTCAAGCCCGGCGATCGGGTCGCTTTTCACGGCAAAGTGCAGCGTTTCGGTTACACGTTTTCCATGACGCATCCCGATTTCGACCGGCTCGACGGCGAAGGTGCGGCGCTGGCCACCGGTCGCATCATTGCGCTGTACCCGGGCGGAAGTACGCTGGAAAAGGTCGGGCTTACCAGTCGTACGTTTCGCCGCATTCTGTACACGTTTTTTAAACAGCAGGGGGTGAGGCTTCCGGAGATCCTGCCGGAGTGGATCCGCACCCGCTATGATCTGATCGATGGTCGGGTGGCGCTGCGTGCCGTACATTTCCCGCGCAGTCAGCAGGAGCTGGCGCGTGCGCGCGAGCGGCTCAAGTTTGAGGAGCTGTTTTTTATTCAGCTCATGCTGGCCCGTACGAAGCAGATCCGGCAGGCAGTGGCCGGGCCGCGCTTTGGTCCACCGGGCGAACGTTTCCACCGTTTTCTCAACGAGATCTTGCCTTTCGAGCTGACCGGTGCGCAGCAGCGGGCACTGGACGACATCATCCGAGATACCACGTCGGGGTTGCAGATGAATCGGCTGATCCAGGGCGACGTGGGCAGTGGCAAGACGGTGGTGGCCATGGCGGCCATTTTGCATGCCGTGGACAATGGCTACCAGAGTGCCTTCATGGTGCCTACCGAGATTCTGGCTGAGCAGCACTATGCCAACATGCGTCGCTATCTGGATCCACTGGGGGTCGAGGTGCGGTTGCTGCTGGGCGGACAGCGCAGATCGCTGCGCGAGGAAATTCTGGCTGATCTGGCCGAAGGTCGGGCGCATGTGGCCGTGGGTACCCATGCCGTGATTCAGGAGACCGTGCGGTTTCACCGGCTGGGACTGGCGATCGTGGACGAGCAGCATCGCTTTGGCGTGGTGCAACGGGCTGAACTGTTCAACAAAGGCGAAAATCCGCACATGCTGCTCATGACGGCCACGCCGATTCCGCGGTCGCTGGCCCTGACGCTCTATGGTGATCTGGATGTGTCGATCATCGATGAGCGACCGGCCGGACGCAAGCCGGTGATCACCTGGATTCGCTCTGAAAAGCGGCGAGGAGAAGTGTATGCTTTTCTAAAGGAGCAACTCCGGCAGGGACGTCAGGCGTACGTGGTTTATCCGCTTGTGGAGGAAAGCGAGAAGATGGATCTGCAGGATGCCGAAAACGGCTATCGGCGGCTTAAGGAGCTGTTTCGACCCTATCGCGTGGACCTGCTTCACGGCCGGATGCTTCCCTATGAGAAGGAGGAGGCCATGGAGCGCTTCAAGAATGGGGAGACCGACATCCTGGTAGCCACCACGGTCATTGAAGTGGGGGTGGACGTGCCAAACGCCACGGTCATGATTATTGAACATGCCGAGCGTTTCGGGCTCAGTCAGCTCCACCAGCTCCGGGGGCGTGTCGGACGCGGGGCTGAACAGAGCTATTGCATTCTGATGGTGGACCATCGGCGCACGGCCGAAGCCGAGACGCGCCTGCAGGTAATGGCCGAGACGGATGACGGCTTCAAGATCAGTGAGATGGATCTGAAGCTACGAGGGGCTGGCGACTTCTTTGGCACGCGCCAGAGCGGATTGCCGGACCTGAAGATTGCCGACATCACACAGGATCAGCCTATCCTGATCAAAGCCCGCGAGGCCGCCTTTGAACTGATTCGCCGCGATCCGAATCTGGAAGCCCCGGAGCATGCTGTGCTGCGGGCCTATTATGACCGATTTTATGCCAGCCAGTCTCTGGGATTTGCCCGGGTGGGTTAATCCGACCGGATGCGCATGAGGCCTTCCTGGAGCACTACGTGGCATTTCGTGGCAAAGAGCAGCCGTTTGTCGGTGGATAGAGTTCGATGCTGTCGAATTCGCTCAGAGAGTCCCCATGTCTGTGTTGGGAGCGGGCACATTTGAAGGACTTGGTTAAAGGGGCAGGGAAGGGAGGCATTTTGGTATTGACCGAGAGGGATTTTTTTTCTTACAAGGTGTTTAAGTAAATGTGGTTTTAACAGATTCTATGGTCAACACGAAGGTTTTTGGATGGGAGCTGGGCAGTGGCTATATGGATGGCTCGGAGGAGGATGGTTGGGGGGGATGTTGTTGCTATCGGCGTGTTCGTTTGTTGAGTCGGAGCAGGCTGGGCGTTTTGATTATGGGGGTGATCCGTTACCTGGGACGGAGCATGTGTTTAATTTACGTTTTTCGCCGGATGGTCGGTGGGTGGCATTGATTCGGGCGTATACGCCGGGTCGGATGGATCCGCCCAATCAGCTCTGGTTAGTGAGTCGGGATGGGCGTCAGGTTCGTTTTCTGGGGGCGGGTATAGGGAGTGCAGACTGGTCACCAGATGGAAAGCGGCTGGCTTTGAGCTACGAACCCGGGCTATGTTGTGATTCGTATGTAGTGACGTTGGATTTGGGGAGTGGTCGTGTGGAGGTTTGGACGGGAATGGACAGTTTGCTGTTGTCGCATCCGACGGCTACGTTTCCACACTGGTTTCGGGATGGGCGTCGGCTTTTGGTGTCGGTGGTGATGGAGCCGCGGGATCAGCCCTATTCGGGTGGGGCCTATGTGCTGGATTTGGTGTTTCGGAGGGCGATAGGGCCGGTGGCGCCGATGGTGGCGGCTCAGTTGGGTGGTCGGGATCGGTTTGCCGTAGGTATTATGCCGCAACCGGAAGGGGGCGTTTATCGGGAGAATGTAGTGCGTTATGAGTTTGAGACGGGGGAGTTGCGTGTGTTGACGGATTTTGGTGCGGAGGAGGCTTTTACGTTTTCGGTGGCGCCCAATCCGGTAGGGGATGAGGTGGTATTGGAGCGTCGGGTGGAGGGAGTGCCGCAGCTTTTTTTGTTGGATGGTTGGGGTCGGGTGTTGCGTCAGTTGACTGAGCGGGGGGGACACAATCCGCGATGGAGTTATGATGGGCGGGCAGTAGTGTTTTTACGGGATGTGGAGGCGGGTCCGGGTGCGCGGAATGTGCCGTTTGTGTACTGGTTGGAGTGGGGCTGGGAGGAAGTGCTTTGGCCGATGTTGCCCGATTCGGTGCCGGTGTTTCCGGCGTTGGACACGTTGCTTGGTGATTGCCTGCTCTGTGGAAAGCTGCCGTGAAACTAAATTACGGGACGCCATGGTTGGAAGCTACATGCGACGCCGGGCTGTTTCCCTGATTTTTCTGATCATTGTCTTGGGTGAAGGGTGGGCTCAGGTAACTCCTGACGATCCGCTGTTTCCTTGGCAACGTCCATATCTTTCGGAGAGGTGAGTGCCTATAATGCGGCTGGTGAGTCGGCTCCTTCGAATCAAGTATCGACTTATGGTGCGCCGTTTAGCCCGCCATATTCGCTGGAGGTTCTGGCTGATTCGCTACGGCTGGTACAATGGGTGCCTGAGGTGTTTGCGGTGCGTATGGTAGGCCCACAGCCGTTTACCTACAAGACGATGCTGGAGGTAGATCTTCCGGAAGCGGTGCAGGTGCGGTTGGTTGTGTATGATATGCTGGGCCGTGAGGTGGCACGACCGGTGGAGGGGTATTATCGGGCAGGGCGGCATTGGTTGCAGATAGTTGGTTCGGGTTGGCCAGCAGGGGTCTACGTGTATCGTCTGGAGGCTGGGCGCTGGTTGCACAGCGGTACGTTTGTGCGGCAATAGGGAGTTAATCCGACCGGATGCGCATGAGGCCTTCCTGGACGACGGCGGCTATGAGCGTGCCGTCACGCTGAAAGAAGAGGCCACGGTTCAGGCCGCGGGCGTGGGCGGCGACAGGGCTTTCCATGGCAAACAGCAGCCATTCGTCGGCGCGAAAGGGACGGTAAAACCACATGGCATGGTCCAGACTTGCCGCCTGCACATGCGGCTGCAGGAACGACAGGCCATGCGGCAACATGGCAGTGCCCATGAATCCAAAATCCGACGCATAGGCCAGCACGCTCTGGTGCAGCGCGGGATCGTCGGGTAGGGTGCCGGCGGCGCGAATCCAGGCATGACGCCGCGGCGGGCGCTTTTCGGGAAAAAGCAGGTGGACGGGTTCGACTGGCCGTATTTCAATGGGGCGCTCGTGCAGCAGGAACGGGCGAAGCACTTCCGGGACTTGCTCCGCCAGCTGGCGCCGCAATTCCGCTTCGGAGATCAGCTCTTCGGGAGGCGGTACTTCGGGCATGGGATCCTGATGCTCCACACCGGACTCTTCGATCTGGAACGAAGCAGACAGGTTGAAAATCGGGCGACCATGCTGGATGGCCGTGACGCGACGCGTGGTAAAGCTCCGTCCATCACGTAACCGTTCAACCATATAAACAATAGGAGCCGAGGGATCGCCGGGCAGGATGAAGTAGGCATGCAGGGAATGAATCTGCCGCTCTGGAGGTACCGTGTAGGCGGCCGCGCGCAGTGCCTGGCCGAGCACCTGACCGCCAAACACCGTGGGACTGCCAATATCGCGGCTTGGCCCGCGGAAGATGTTTGCCTCGATGCGCTCCAGATTGAGCAAATGCAACAGGTGATCAATCGGTTCACTCATCGGTACTGCATCCTGTTTTAGTGCACGTAACTGCCTGCATTCACGTCGATCGTGCAGCCGGTGGCATGATCGGCCAGTCCGCTGGCCAGCAGCACCACGATGGGCGCCAGGTCTTCAGGTTCGGTCAGCCGTTCCAGCGCGATGTCGCCCAGAGCGATTTCAGGGCCATACCGATCGATAAAGTCCTGGGCCATATCGGTGCGTGTGAAGCCCGGCGCCACAATGAAGGCACGAATGCCGGCACGGCCCAGCTTCGGGCTGCGAGCAATGGAACGCGTCAGCGCCACCAGGCCACCCTTGGAGGCAGCGTAGGCCATATATTCGGGCGTGTCGCCCCGGAAGGCAGCGCGTGAGGCGATGTTGATAATGCGGCCGCCGCCCTGTTTCAGAAAGTGCTGAATGGCCAGGCGACAGAGCAGCTCCGGGGCCCGCAGGTTGACCGCTATGGTGCGTTCCCAGATTGCCTGCCACGTCTCAAGAGGGGCGTCCAGTTCGGCACCCAGGGCCACGCCTGCATTGTTTACAAGCACATCCAGGCGGCCATAGGCGGCCAACACCTCGTTAAACAGCCGTTGGCAGGCGGTTACGTCGGCCAGGTCGGCTTCGAAGGCCCGGGCGCCCCGGCCAAGATGGACAGCAAGCGTCTCAGCTGCTTCGCGATTGCGGTGGTAGTGTACGGCCACCGTTGCTCCGGCCCGCGCCAGTCCTTCAGCCAATGCCCGGCCGATGCCCCGACTGGCGCCCGTCACCAGCACGACGCGTCCATGCAGATCAATGGTCCAGGCCATGGCTCATCGGATCTGAGTTGCGTGTCGGCGCAATCTACAAGGCAGCATGCTTTTTCTCCAGCCACCAATGTTGTACTTTTGGAAAAAGTGCTGCCGTCAGTCATGATGCGCCAGCTGATTGTGGGCGGACTGCTGTTGAGTGGACTGATAGGATGCAATCCGTTCGCGCCTGCGCTGGAAGAGGGCGACCCCTTTGCAGTGCTCATAGGCGATCCACGTACGATTGAAGGCTTTTTTCAGAATTTTAAGACCGCCTATGAGTTGCGTGACATCAGTCTGTATGAACCGCTGCTGGACTCAGCGTTTGTGTTCGTTTTTTATGACTACGAGGCCCAGGTGGAACGCCAGTGGGGGTTTTCGCAGGAACTGGAGGCCACGCGACGGCTGTTTCTGGCTGCAAGCGCTATTCAACTTCAGTGGAATCAGGTGTTGATGCAGGAGGTCTTTGATGGCGGTCGGCAGGCACGGGTGGTACGTTCGTTCAACCTGCTGGTAACGCTGGAGCAGGGAAGTCTCTTTCGAAGTAGCGGTAACGTTAACTTTTTATTGGTACGGCTCGATACGCTTTCATCGTGGCGGTTACGTCGCTGGCGAGACGAAAGCGAACTCTAACAAACAAAAAAGCCCCGATGCATACGCATCGGGGCTCTGTACCATTCACGAGGGTTGTCAGAACGCCAGGGTCAGGTCGAAGAAAAAGACGCGACCGGGTTCAAGAATGCGGTGACCGGTGAACGGATTGCGTGCATTCAGATGATCGGCATAGGTGGCATCGGTCAGGTTCTGTATGCCGAACTGAAGGCGCCACTGTCGATGGAGGCGCACGCCGGTCTTCAGGTCCACCGTGGTATAGCCATCGGTAGGCGTTTCGCCGCGGCTGATGGCTACGCGTTGCTGACGGGCTATCTGATGAAAGATGAGCTCGGCAAAGAAGCGGGTTGAAGGCTCGTAGCGGAGGCCGAGGTCCAGGCGGGGTGGGGCGATGCCAAAGGCCGGCTCGTTGCGCGTTTCGTCGCGGCCCCACAGGTAGCTACCCGTTGTGGTGAACGTCAGGGCGTAGGGTAGGCGCACCGCCAGCATGGCTTCGCCGCCGTAGAACATGGCGGTACCGTTTACGTACCGGAAGACGGTGGGAGGACTCAACGGTAGCCGCTTGGGCAGGTCGGTGGGTTCCAGCGTGATATAGTTGTCAAGACGACGGGCAAACAGGTTCAGCGACAGACTCCAGCCCGGCTGCGTGGTTTCCAGCCAGAAATCGACCTGTGTACTGCGTTCGGGGCGCAGGTCCGGGTTGCCCACAAACTCGGCGCTTATCTGGGCTTTGCTGGCAGGTAGCCGGTCTGCATAGCGCTCAGTAGCATCGGCTGTGCGTGTGGCTGACCCAATGCCCAGCGCGATGCTCCATCGCGGATGGGGCAACCAGTTTACCGTGAGGGCTCCGCTCAGACTGGCTTCGCGGGCGGTCAGGTCGGTCGCTACGTTTTCCAGGAAGAACGTGCTGGCCGTGTCGGCCCGAGCGTCGACCAGGTCGAGTCGGGCAGTAGCGGACACCTGCCAGCGGGCAGTTGGGCTATGGGTCATACGCGCAAAAAAGCCGAGGTCTGTGATCCGGGCCTGTGGCCAGACCAGGTCTTCGAACAGTAGCTGGCCGGTGTCGCGGCGGCGAATCCATCGCGTGGCCTTTCGATAGGTGTGGTACACATCCGCGCCGATTTCCAGCTCGTCAGCAAATCCCGGAACCAGCGTCAGAGCCAGGCGGCCGCCGACGACGTCGATGCCCGAGTCGATCTGGACATCAAGAGCAAACGGCGGCATACGGTCGGGGTCGGGTTTGGCCGTCGGTTTGCCGTCATTGTCCATGCCGTGATCGACGGCATTGTAGTAGGCCTGTACGTCCAGTGCACGCAGCAAGCCGCTGGGGAACGTGCGCTGCAAGGAGACCGAGAGCGCATAGGCATCGAAGAAGTCAGCGTTCAGAATGAGTCCGGGATAGTCCAGATTGCGCTGTGCCTGATAGCCAGCGGCAACGACCAGGTGCATGTCAGGCGCTGGCAGATAGCCGAGTTTCAGGCGCACTTCTTGAGAGCGGAAGTTGGCCGGAATGCGTGAGCCATCGCCGGCCCGATAATCGCCGCCCTGCCGCCAGGCCAGCTGCGTGAGCAGCCCCAGAGCTCCCTGTCGATAGCCGAGCTGGATTCCGTTTTCGAAGGCTTGCAGGTTGGTATCGTAGCCGGCGTGGAGCCGACCCTGCATACGGCCAGACACCAGCGTGCGTAGCCCACGGGTTTCGACACGAATGGCACTCAGGTTGCCGGCGCCCCACGTCAGTGCATACGGGCCTTTCACAACCTCCATCGACTGGATAATGGTAGGGTCAAAATGGCTCATAGGAGAGTCCATACGCGCCGGCCCGGCCGGGAAAAGCCTTGAACCGTCCAGATAGACGCCTACTTCGGTTTCACGCAGTCCACGAACAACTGGATCAAGGCCAAGAGGCCCTCGCCGCACGGCTGCCAGACCGGGCAAGACACGCAGGAGCTCGCCCGCATCGCGTGGATTGGCTTCGCGCACGGCCGCCTCCTGCAGCTGGGCCGTGGGGGATAGGTCTGGCCGTAGGGCGGTCACCTGAATACCTTCCAGTTCAAAACTGACAGGCTGCAGCAAAATCGGCACAAACACGGTATCGCCGGCTGTCAGTTCGATCGGTCGTCGGATCGTCTCATAGCCTACAAACCGTACCGAAACCGTGTAGCGGCCAGCTACCAGGTACAGGGTAAATAGACCAGCCGTGCTGGTAGTCGTGCCATAGGCTGTGTTGTTGACAAGCACATGCGCACCGGGCAGGGGCGCGTGCGTCTCGGCGTCGAGTACCTGTCCAATCAGTACGGCCTGCTGCGCTCGGACAGACAGGGACAGGCCAGAAAGCAGGCAAAGGATTCCAAATAAAAACCGATTACGCATGGTTTTTTCCTCCTCTGATAGGTGGTGAATGAAAGCCCGAAACAGAAGCGCGTCGTCGCTCCGCACACGGCAGGTCGTGCGGAGCAGGCCTTCATCTGGGAGGATGAAAGATGTCAACGGTGTGTCGGAACGGAAACGGCGATGCATCGGATAGGACAAGCGACCCTTCTGCAGGCACGGGAAGCAGGACCGGCGCAGGGGGAAGGGGACCATAAGGCATCGCTGGGCCGCCGCTAAGGCCCCGGGCATCTTCGTGACAGCGTTGCCAGAGTGGGGTAGCACCGTGCTCATGACAGGTGCAGTGCTGGCGTTTGTGGGGACAGGTCATATGATGGCAGACAGGACCCTGACCGTCAGGCGTTCGCAATGCGCTCCAGGGGAGTACGGGACCCAGCAGCACTGCATTCAGCACAAGTACAAGCAGGTGATATGTGCGCCTGCGCGTCCGCATAACGTCCGAAGCTGATACAAAAAAGGAATAAAAAATCCTTTTTTTGGACAAGGAGTGTCTGCTAACTCCTGGTGAAAAGCCTGTGCAGCTTTGATCAACGGCACTTCAGGGCATTTCATTACGTATCAGAGTCAGTTCATCAGGCCTTCGTAGACTTTGTGCATGCCATGACAGACCAGGCTTTATCCTACGTTGATACGCATTTTACGCGCTTTGTCGAGGAGCTAAAAGAGCTGTTGCGTATTCCTTCAATCAGTACTGATCCGGCATATGCTGCCGAGGTGCGGCGGGCGGCCAACTGGCTGGCGGATCATCTGCAGGCGCTGGGCTTTCCGGAGGTGCGGCTTTTCGATACCGAGGGGCATCCCATCGTTTATGCGGCGTATATGGTGGAAGCGACCCGTCCGACCGTGCTGGTCTATGGGCACTACGACGTACAACCCCCTGATCCACTGGAGCTGTGGACGACGCCGCCTTTTGCGCCGGAAGTCCGTGAGGGCGCTATCTATGCACGGGGCGCCAGCGATGACAAAGGGCAGCTCTGGATGCACGTGAAAGCGGCCGAAGCTTATCTGAAAACAGCCGGTACGCTTCCGGTCAACCTGAAATTTTTGCTGGAAGGCGAGGAGGAATCAGGATCGGTGCATCTGGCGCCATTCATCGAAGCGCATCGGGAGCGGCTGGCGGCCGATGTGGTGGTGATTTCCGACACGGCCCTGTTTGCGCCGGGGGTACCGTCGATCACCTACGGGTTACGTGGCCTGGTCTACGTGGAGGTCGAGCTGATCGGTCCAGCTCGTGACCTGCATTCGGGCGTCTATGGCGGAGCGGTTGAAAATCCGGCCAATGTGCTGGCCCGGT
The DNA here is from genome assembly GCA_030950375.1 of Rhodothermus sp. Lineage (GTDB taxonomy): Bacteria > Bacteroidota > Rhodothermia > Rhodothermales > Rhodothermaceae > Rhodothermus. Next base: position 29,340 of record JAUZRN010000013.1, read on the forward strand.
TGATTGCCGGTCTGCATGACGAAGACTATCGGATTACCATCCCGGGCTTTTACGATGACGTGCGCCCGTTAACCGAAGAGGAGCGCCGAACCTTTCGGGAGCTGCCCTTTGACGAAAAGGCCTGGATGGAAGAAATTGGCGTGTCGGCCGTCCGCACGGAAACGGGCTATTCGATCCTGGAAGCCATCACGGCACGTCCTACCCTGGACGTAAACGGTATCTGGGGGGGCTATCAGGGAAAGGGGGCCAAGACCGTACTGCCGGCAAAAGCCGGTGCCAAAATTTCCATGCGGCTGGTGCCCGATCAGGATCCGGACGATATTGTCGAAAAGACCCGACGCTATTTTGAACAGCATACGCCATCTACCTGCAGGCTGCGCTTCACCGCCCTGCACGGCGGCCATCCCGTACTGGTTGATACGCGGCATCCGGCCATGCAAGCAGCCGCTGAAGCCATGGCGCGTGTGTTTGGACGGCGTCCCTACTTTACGCGGGAGGGGGGCTCGATTCCGGTGGTTGCCGACTTCAAGCGGTTGCTGGGGCTCGACAGCGTGTTGATGGGATTTGGATTGAATTCGGATGCGATCCACTCCCCCGACGAACACTTCGGGCTGGATCGCTTCCGGCAGGGCATTGAAAGCATTGTGCATTTTCTGGAGCTGTTTGGTCGGTCGCAGACTACGTGAAGCAATCCCGGCCCAGGAAACAAAAAATTTCAAGCGCCGGTTCGGAAGTTCAGCTTGGTAGCAGCCGACCAAGGAGATCGTACAGCGATTACATGGCAAAGCACGGCGTCAGATGATTTTCGTAGCGCTGGGTGATACCGAGGCGATCGGGGCGAACTGCTATTTTGTTAAACTGGACGGAACGGGACTCGTGCTCGACGTCGGGGTTGATCCCAACGAAGAAGGCCCCGAGAGCCTGCCGCGCTTTGATCTGATCCATAAAAATCCGGACTGGTATATTGACCACGCCATTGTTACGCATGCGCATCATGACCACATCGGTGCTTTGCCTGTTCTGTTACGTGAGTTTCCGCATGTGCTGGTGCACATGACGCGCGTCACCCGCCAGCTGGCTGATCTGCTGTTGCCGGCATCGGCGCGGCTGCAACGTCGCAGGATGCAGGAGGGACGCTCGAGCTATGGACCGCTTTTTGACGAAAAGCAACTGGAAGGATACAGCTATCTGTATCTGACGCATGAGCCGGGACAGGACTTTAGCGTGACGGGACTGCGGGGACGTGCGCCTGTGCGGGCGCGTTTTTATCATGCCGGACATGTACTGGGCGCTGCCGGGGTGCTGCTGACGCACAGAGAGGCTGGTCAGCACCAGCGCATCTTTTATACGAGCGATACCAATATGCGGGCGCAGGCGATCATCCCCGGAGGGGACTATCCAGAAGATCCTGTCGATGTGCTCATTCTGGAATCGACGGCCGGGGCTGATCCCGAGGCTGAACGCACGACGCGGCGTCTGGAGGAAGAACGCTTTGGCGAGGCGGTGCGACGTGTGCTGGATCGGGGCGGCAGCGTGCTGGTGCCGGCATTTGCCCTGGGGCGGGCTCAGGAAGTGCTGGCTGTGATCGACCGACTGAAACGGGAGAAGGTGCTGCCCGCTGGGGTGCCAGTTTATACGGCCGGTACAATGCGGGCCATTGCTGACCTGTACGACCGCACGCGCTTTGTGACCCCACGCCTTGACCCGTCGTTTGAGGTCTTTCGCGTTGAGCAGCGGCGGTTACCTCGACGTCTGGAAGCTGTGCGTGAGGCGCTGGCGGAGCCCGCCATTTATGTGCTCAGTAGCGGGATGATGTTTGAACGATCGCTGTCGAACCGAATGGCACAGCTTCTGGTGGAAGACGAGCGGCACGCGATTTTTCTGGTGGGGTTTGCCCGGGAAGATTCTCCGGCCGGACGATTGCTGGAAGCGGCAACTACCGGGGCCGAAGTCGTAATCCTCGATGAGCAGCAAGGTCCCCAACCGCTTCGCTGTGAGGTAGCTCGCTTCCGCTTCAGCGGACACAGCCATCGACGTGATCTGCTTCGGCTGGTTGAGCGTCTGAAGCCCCGTCATGTGATCCTGGTACATGGGGACGAAGAAGCCCGCGAGTGGATGGCTGACAATATTCAGTTTTTTTATCCGGAGGTTAAGGTGTGGCTGCCGCAGTCCGGTAAGCCGCTGGAGTTATGAGACAGCAGGCTTAACGTAATCAGGAGGTGCCTGGTCTATGGAAGCCCCGCTGCGTCCCACCCGCTCTTTTCTCTCGACCGAGCGCCTGGAAGAATTTGCCGTCCGGTTGCGTCCCCATCTGCGCGGCACGCTCCACATGGATCCGATGACGCGGGCGCTTTATGCGACCGACGCCAGCATCTACCGGATGGAGCCTGTGGGCGTGCTGTTGCCGGCGCACGCCGACGACGTGCAGGCCGCGCTGGAGATGGCGCAGGCGTTTGGTATTCCGGTGCTGCCACGCGGAGGTGGGTCGTCGCTGGCCGGACAGGCCGTCAACGAAGCGCTGGTGATCGACTTTACAAAGCATCTACACCGTATTCTGGAAATCAACCCGGAAGAACGCCAGGTACGGGTAGAGCCCGGGTGTCTGTTGGAGCCGCTCAACAAAGCGCTGCAACCCTACGGCCTGATGGTGGGGCCTGACCCGGCCAGTGGAGGACGCGCCACGCTGGGAGGGATGCTTGCCAATAATGCGACCGGTGCCCACTCTATCCTGTACGGCAGTATGATCCAGCACGTGTGCGCAGTGCAGGCCCTGCTGGCCGACGGTACGCCCGTGCGGTTCGAGGCGCTGACGGCCGATGCCTGGGCCGAGCGCATGCGTCGACATGACCCTGAAGGGCGGCTTTATCGAGAACTGGACACGTTACTGCGACAAAAAGGCGACATTATCGCACGCGACACGCCCCGGCACTGGCGACGCAATAGTGGCTATCGGCTCGAATACCTGCTGGATGCATCCAGGCGCAACCTGGCCCAGTTGCTGTGTGGTAGCGAAGGCACACTGGCCGTTGTTACCGAGTTGACCGTCAACCTGGTGCCACGTCCGAAGCAGACTGCACTGGGCGTGGTTCACTTTCACACACGTGCTGACGCACTCCGAGCGGTAACGACCATTCTGGAAACGAGCCCCTCGGCGGTTGAACTGTTTGACGGGGTGGCCATCGAGGCCACGCGACGCGCCCCGGGCTATGCCCCGCGGTTGGCGACCTTTATTCAGGGGAAGCCGGGCGCCGTGCTGATTACGGAATATTTCGGAGAGACCGAGGCGGAGCTGGTGCACAAACTGGACACGTTAGCAGCAGCGCTACAGCGGACCGGTCAGGGCTATGCCATGGTGCGGGTGCTGCAACCCGAGCACATTCAGAACGTCTGGAGCGTCCGCAGTGAGGGGGTAGGGTTGGTCATGGGCGTCAGAGGCGATCATAAGCCCATTCCGGTCATTGAAGATGCCGCTGTCCCTGTCGAACATCTGGCCGACTATGTGGCCGACCTGGAGCGCCTGTTCCAGGAAACGAACACGCAGGCGGTCTTCTACGCGCACGCCTCAGCGGGCTGTCTGCACATTCGGCCGTTCATCAACACAAAAGATGCCCGCGAGGTGAAAAAAATGCGGGAGATCGCGGTTGGCTCCATGGAGCTGGTCAAAAAGTACGGGGGCGTGCTTTCCTCTGAGCATGGCGATGGCATCGTACGGGGATGGCTCAACGAGGCCTTTCTGGGACCAGCACTCTGCGAGGTGTATCGACAACTCAAACAGATTTTCGACCCGAACGGCCTGCTCAATCCGGGCAAAATCATCGATACGCCCCCGATGACAGAAAATCTACGGATGGGGCCCACGTATCATACCATCGAGCTGATTGAAGAGCTGGATTGGTCGGAAGCAGGGGGCTTTGCACGGGCCGTCGAGCAGTGCAACGGCAACGGAGCCTGCCGGAAGCTGGAAAGTGGGGTTATGTGCCCCAGCTACATGGTCACGCGTGATGAGCGACACACGACGCGGGGAAGAGCCAACGCCCTGCGAGCGGTCATGTCCGGGGCCTTGCCCATCGAGGAGCTGACGGGCCAGGCGCTCTACGAGGTCATGGACCTGTGCGTGCAGTGCAAGGCGTGTAAGACCGAATGCCCCTCGAACGTGGATATGGCCAAGATGAAAACCGAGTGGCTGGCTAAATACTGGGAAGCGAATGGCGTACCGTTGCGCACGCGTCTGTTTGCCCATCAGCCCCGACTGGCCCGCTGGATCGGAGGGGGGTGGAAGGCACGTCTGGTCAATAGCGGATTGCATCATCCGCTGGTGCGCTGGATCATGGACCGAATGCTGGGCATCAGCGCCCGCCGTAAGCTGCCCGCCTTTGCGTCGGAACCGTTCACTCGCTGGTTTCAGAAGCAGCAACAGACAGGCGAAGGGCCGCCCGTTGTGCTTTTTGCCGATACCTTTAACAATTACCACCATCCCGAGGTGGCACGGGCAGCAACCGAGTTTTTCTGGCATCTGGGGCTACAGGTCGTAGTGCCCGACGAACGGGCCTGTTGTGGGCGTCCGCTTATCTCCAAGGGATTGATCAGTGAAGCCCAGCAACAGCTACTTGATGCGCTGGAACGGCTGTATCCCTATGTGGAACAGGGCTGGCCAATTGTTGGGCTTGAGCCAAGCTGTATCCTGACGTTCCGTGACGAGTTGCTGAGTCTGTTGCCGGGCGACCCGCGGGCACGGGCACTGGCGCGTAGCGTGCTCACCTTCGAAGAATATGTGGTTCGGCTGGCTGATGAAGGCCGACTCAACCATGTGCGCTGGCGTCAGGAACCGAAACGGATCCTGCTGCACGGTCACTGCCATCAGAAGGCGCTGGTCGGTACCGATGTGGCGGCTCGGGTGCTGTCGTTGCCACCCGGCTATACGGTCGAGGTGCTCGACACAAGCTGTTGTGGCATGGCCGGCGCTTTTGGGTATGAAAAGGAACATGTGGACATTTCGCTGAAAATGGCTGAGCGACGGCTGGCTCCGGCCGTGCGGGCGGCTGACTACGGCACACTCATTGCGGCGCCGGGCACTTCGTGTCGTGCGCAGATTGAAGACACCACGGGACGGCGTGCGTTGCATCCTGCCGAGATTCTGCGACAGGCGCTGGTCTGACTTTATCACAGGGCGACCGCAGGATTTCGGTGAGATTTTCCCCGGAAGCGCTTTTTTCTGACCAGCTTCGGATTTATATTGACACCACACTAAATGATCAGAAACCAGCCATGCAACTGCCAGAAGCTACTGTAGAAGAACAAACGTACTCGTTCTGGGAGCAGGTCAATCGCATGTTTGATCGGGCGGCGGCTTATACCCAGCACCCGCCGGGCTTGCTCGAACAGATCAAGGCCTGTAACAGCGTCTACCGGATGGAATTCCCCATCAAACGCGATGACGGTTCTATTGAAGTGATTCAAGCGTATCGGGCCGAGCACAGCCACCACAAGCTGCCGACCAAAGGGGGCATCCGGTACGCTGAAAATGTTACCGAAGACGAGGTGATGGCACTGGCCGCCCTGATGACTTACAAGTGTGCCATTGTGGACGTACCGTTTGGCGGCGCCAAGGGCGGGGTTAAAATTGATCGGCGCAAGTATAGCGAGACCGAGCTGGAGCGGATCACGCGCCGTTATACGTACGAACTGCTCCGTAAGAATTTTATCGGGCCCGGGGTGGATGTGCCGGCTCCGGATTATGGGACCGGTCCCCGGGAAATGGCCTGGATTCTGGATACGTTCAATTCGTTTTCCACCAATCCCCTTGAGGCACTGGCCTGCGTGACCGGTAAGCCCGTGGGACAGGGAGGCGTACGGGGCCGGAAGGAGGCTACCGGACGCGGCGTATTCTTCGGCGTGCGGGAAGCCTGTAGTGTGGCTGAAGATATGGAAGCCCTGGGGTTGCAGCCAGGCCTTTCCGGTAAGACGGTGGTTGTGCAGGGGCTGGGCAATGTGGGCTATCATGCCGCCCGTTTCCTTGCTGAAGGAGGTGCCGTCCTGGTGGGGCTGGCCGAAATCGAAGGTGCCATTTACAATCCGGACGGACTCGACCTGGAGGCCGTGATGGAGCACCGGCGACGTACGGGTTCAATTTTAAACTTTCCTGGTGCAAAAAACCTGGAACGTTCACAGGATGCGCTGGAGCTCCCCTGCGACATTCTCGTACCCGCTGCCCTGGAGAAACAGATCACGGTAGCGAACGCCCCGCGTATTCAGGCCAAAATCATTGCTGAAGCCGCCAACGGTCCGGTTACGATTGAGGCTGAGGAAATCCTGCTGAAGAAAGGGGTGCTGATTATTCCCGACGTTTACCTCAACGCAGGCGGTGTGACCGTCTCTTACTTCGAGTGGCTGCGCAACCTGTACCATGTGCGGTTTGGACGCCTCAGCAAACGCTTTGAAGAACGCACCTTCAGCCGGATTCTGGAAGTCATCGAAGATCTGACCGGCAAAAAGGTGCCGGTTGAACTGGTGCAGGAAGTCGCGCATGGCGCTGACGAAGAAGATCTGGTCAACTCCGGTCTGGAGGAGACCATGATCAACGCCTACCATGAGATTCTGACCATCCGTCGTAAGCACGGAGTAGATTTACGCACAGCCGCCTTTATCGATGCCATCGACAAGGTGGCGCGGTCGTATCTGGAGCTGGGAATTTTCCCGTAATTTCCGTCAGAGAGGCTGTAAAAAGTAAAGGCGGCCGGCCTGTAGCACGGCCGCCTTTTTTCCGGAAAGGTCGTTTCAATGTACCGACACTTCGGGCAGCATCCAGGCCAGGGGCGTCCCATGAAGTTGCCGCAGCATATCCAGCACAGGCTGATAGGTTTCCGGAATCCGAGCCGCCGGCATACCGACCAGGTGTCGCCAGGCCTGGGTGGCTTTTGCCTCCAGCCGCTCGGCTAATTGTTCAGCAAACGTTTTAGGACGCGGTAGCACGCGAATCCGGTAGGTGCCCGGCTCCAGCCCGGCTTTTTCAGCCGCGATGGCAATGGCACGGTCCAGTCCCCCCAGCACATCTACCAGTCCAATGCGATGGGCGGCTTCTCCAATCCAGACGCGCCCTCCTCCAATGGCGTCCACCGAATCGACGGGCAGGCCGCGCGCACGAGATACTCTTTCCAGGAAGGAGCGATAGGTGGCCAGAATGGTCTGTTGGAGGCGTGCTACTTCGTAAGGTTCTGGCGGCACCAGGCCTGAGAACATGTCGGCATACGGGCTGGTGCGCAGCAGGTCGAACGTGATCCCAATCTTATTTTCAAAGAAGCCGCCGATGTCAAAGAGGATCCCGATCACGCCGATCGATCCTGTGATGGTCAGGGGAGCAGCCACGATTGTATCGGCGGCCGTGCTGATCCAGTATCCGCCAGAAGCAGCTACATCTCCCATTGACACAATGACAGGCTTGTCTTCGGCTGTGCGGCGGATAGCCTGCCATATTGCTTCGGAAGCAGCCGCTGACCCTCCAGGCGAGTTGATGCGCAGCACTACCGCCTTGATCTGTTCACGCTGACGCGCCGTTTCCAGGGCCGCGATGAGGGTTTCACTACCCAGTAACTGGCCACCAAGGAGTGGTAGGGGGACGGGTTGCTGTTGGCTTTTCCCTGGAATGATGGTCCCAACGGCATAGATAACAGCAATTTCTCCTGCATTGCCCGTAGGTAGGCCGGCCTCCCGATCAGGCACGCGTACATACCGGCGTAGTGAGACGCGACGCAGCTTGTCGTCCGGATCCACGCCCAGGTGCGCCTTCAGCATTTGCTCGATCTGTCCTGCATCGCGCAACCCGTCAAGCAGGCCAGCCTGCAGGGCTTCTTCGGCCGCGAGCAGCACCTGCTCCGTCGCCAATCGATTGAGCGTTTCGACCGAGAGGCCACGGGATGCTGCGACCGCTTCCAGAAAGCGGCGATTATAGGTGTCGAGCAGGGCCTGCAGCTGCAGACGGTTTTCTTCGGACAGATGCTCGCGTACGAACGGTTCGCCGGCACTTTTGAAGGAGCCGGTTCGGACCACCTGCGCCTGAATGTCCAGCCGGTCGAACAGCCGCTTGTAGAATTCGACCGTCAGGTAAAAGCCGTTGAATTCAAAAAACGACTCGGGTCCGGCAAACACACTGTCGGCCACGCTGGCCAGAAAGTACGCCGCCTCATCCATACCAAAGTCTTCACATGAGGCAATGAGCAGCTTGCCACTGGTCTTAAAATCCAGCAGGGCCTGACGAATTTCTTCCAGGGAAGCCCAGGAGAGTTGTGGATGCTGCAAGCGCAGCCAGACGGCCTGGATTCGCTGATCGGTGGCCGCCTTCTTCAGGGCATGGGTCAGGTCGCGCAGTCCATAAGGTGGTTCTTCCAGAATCAGACGATTAAGCGGGTCGGCCGAGACGACCTCAGGGATGGAACCGCCCAGATTGATGACCAGGACCGAGCCCGGGCGAATGGCCGGGGGTTGTTCTACGACCGAGGCCAGTCCCATTAAAAACAACAATATGAATAGAAAGGTCAGCCCGAGAGCAATGAGCGTACCGAGGATACTGGCCAGTAGCGTAGAAAGAAAACGCATGGTAGGCTCTGGGTAGTTGGTTGGGACGATAAACTAAAAGATACGTTCGTGGACTGTACGCATGCGAAAAAATGAAGTTACAGGTAGTTGCCTGGTTGGACTCAGCAGGAACGCGCTGAAGCTGCAGCTATGCGTCAGGGAAACCGCCTCTGTCAGAAGTCGGTTGGAAATACAGTGTTTTCTGTGGGAATCAGGGGATCAACTTCCGTGGATAACATGCGTGCACAGGTGCGGCCTGGACAGATGCGGCGACGGAAACCGCCTTATCGGACCGTACGGAAGAATGATCCGGCTGCGCCGCTGAGCGAGCGGGAGCGGCAGATTTTGCGGCTGGTGGTTGAAAGCTTTATTGATACGGCCGGGCCGGTCGGGTCGCATTTCCTGGCCCGTCGGTATTCGATCGGGCTCAGTCCGGCTTCCATTCGCAACACGATGAGTGAACTGGAGGAGATGGGTTACCTCGACCATCCGTACACGTCGGCCGGTCGGGTGCCCACGGATCTGGGCTATCGGACGTTTGTGGATGCTTTGATGGATGTGCCCGAGCTGGCACCGGAAGAACGCCGGGTGCTGCACCAGAGAGTGCGGGAGATCGGTAATGATCCCGAAGAGCTGTGGCGCGAGAGCACGCGACTGCTCGGGCAACTGTCGCGCTTGCTGGGTGTGGTACTTACGCCCCGGCTTTCGACCGGGGTGCTGGAGCGTCTTGAGGTGGTACCGCTTTCGTCCACCCGTGCCATGTTTGTGCTCAGCGTACGTGGGGGCCTGGTGCGCACGATTCTTGTAGAGCTGTCTTCCGAGCTGAGCCGGCGTGATCTGGAGCTGGTCGTGGCGTTGCTCAACGAGCGACTGGCGGGCCTGACTTTGGCCACGATCCGACAGAGTTGCTATCAGCGATTGGCTGATCTGGAAGACCGGACCGGCCTGGTGCAGCTGGTGCTGGCCGAAGCTCCTGTCCTTTTCAGTGAGCCCAGTGAGGGACGGGTACGCTTCGGGGGTACTCAGTATATCATGGGCCAGCCAGAATTCCAGCAGCCGGAAGAATTGCGCAATCTGTTTCTGTTGCTGGAAGACGAAGAGGAGCTGGTGCGCCTGCTGGAAGGAACCGATCATTCGGAAGACGTTGAAGTAGGCCGCGCCCAGGTGTCGATCGGACGAGAGAATCGTGACGAAAAGGTAGAAAAATTTTCGATCGTCACGGCACGGTATCGTCTGGGCGATGCGGTGGGAACTATCGGGGTAATTGGACCTACCCGTATGGACTACCGGCGCGTGCTGGCGCTGGTGCAGGAAATGGCCCAGCTACTTTGCCGTCCGATCGACCAAACCGTAAACTGAGCCATGGAGGGAGCACGCAAAGGAGCGATAACGCAGGAAGCCATGCAACAGACTGCGGATACAGAACAGTTACAACAACAAGAACATACATCGCCGGCCCCTGAAGCGGAGGCGCCGGCGGAGGAAAACGACCTGGCAACCCGTATCGAACAACTGGAGGCTGAGCTGGCGCAGAAGGAGGACCAGCTCATGCGGGCGGTAGCAGAGCTGCGGAACTACCGCCGGCGCGTTGAACAGGAAAAGCAGCAGCTACTGGACCTGGGGAAAGCGGAAGCGATTCGTCCGCTACTGGAAGTGCTGGACGATCTGGAGCGTTCGCTGGAGGCGGCTCGTCAGGCCGAAACGCAGGATCCCGGCGTCGCCTATCACAAATTGCGCGAGGGTGTCGAACTGGTGCACCAGAAGTTTCTGAAGGAACTGACCGCCCTGGGGGTGCAACCCATTGAGGCGATGGGTCAGCCCTTTAATCCGGCGCTGCATGAGGCCATGATGCAGCAACCAGCACCAGAAGGCGTGACGCCTGGAACAGTTCTGCAGGAAGTGCAGAAGGGATACCGCTTAGGCGAGCGCGTCCTCCGGCACAGTCGGGTTGTTGTAGCTGCGCCCCCTAATGGAGATAGCCAGGCCTGAACAGATGGCCATGCGCTATGCGTGACTATTACGAAGTGCTCGGGGTAGACCGCAACGCCACCCAGGAGGAGATTAAGCGGGCCTATCGTAGACTGGCATTGCAATACCACCCCGACCGCAACCCTAATGATAAAGAGGCAGAGGCCCGGTTTAAGGAAATTGCCGAGGCCTACGAGGTGCTCTCGGATCCTGAGAAGCGACGGCGCTATGATCGCTATGGACATGCCGGCGTGCGGGGCAACGGCATGCCGGAAGGGACCCCATTTGATGACCTCAACGATATCTTTAGCGCGTTTCACGACATTTTCAGTGCCTCCGGTTCAGTTTTCGAAGAAGTCTTTGGGGGTGGACGTCGGCGCGCCCGCCGTGAGGCACGGGGGCGGGCAGGGGGCGATCTCCACGTTAAGGTGCAGCTGACCCTGGAAGAGATCGCCGAAGGCACCGAAAAGGAAATCAGGGTACGCAAATACGTGCCGTGCGAGACCTGCCATGGTACGGGTGCCGAAGGAGGCACGGCCGGTTATACCACCTGCCCCACCTGTCGCGGTGCCGGTGAGCTCCGACAGGTGTCGCGTTCGATCTTCGGACAGTTTATCAATATTCAGACCTGCCCGCACTGTGGGGGCGCCGGACGCCTCCTGCGCAACCGCTGTCCAGACTGTGGGGGCAGCGGCCGCCGCATGGACGAGGAGACCGTACGGATAACGATTCCGCCCGGTGCCCTTGAGGGGCATTATCTAACCCTGCGAGGAGCCGGACACGCAGGGGTTAAAGGAGGCCCTCCGGGAGATCTGATCGTCGAGATCGAGGAGCTGCCCCATGAACACTTCGTACGGGAGGGACTGGACATTTACTACGATCTGGTGATCTCCTTCCCGGATGCTGCCCTGGGCACAGAAGTCGAGGTGCCTACGCTGCGCGGTCGCGCCCGACTACAGATTGATCCGGGCATTCAATCGGGCAAAATTTTGCGTATGCGAGGCCGAGGGCTTCCGGAACTGAACGGACCAGGGCGGGGAGATCAGTTTGTCCGGGTGCACGTGTGGACGCCGACCCGGCTGACCGACGAAGAGCGACAGATTCTGGAGCACCTCCGACGATCGCCTTCTTTCCAGCCCAACCTGGAAGAAGGGCGGCGCTCCTTCTTCCGCCGCTTCAAGGATGCTTTTCGATGACCCGGCCGCTATATGACTGTGCAGTCTCTTGGAGAAGCCCTGCGCCAGGTGATGCGGCGGGTTCCGTCGCCTGTCACAGTGGTGACGGCGACCGCCAATGGCGAGATGCGGGGGATTACGATAGGATCATTTACCAGCGTCTCTCTGGAGCCGCCGCTCATTTCGTTTAACGTGGCCCGGCAAGCCCGCATGCATCCGTTGCTGCTGCAGGCCCAGCATTTTGCCGTGCATATTCTGGGGGCTCATCAGGTAGCCCTGAGCCAGCGCTTTGCCGAACCCGGACGACAGGGCGCCGAACAGTTCGAAGGCCTGGCCTACCGATTAAACATTGAGGGCACGCCCGTGCTGGAAGGGGTGCTGGCCGTATTGCATTGTCGGCCTTATCGCACCATCGAAGCCGGAGATCATACGATCTTTATCGGCGAAGTAGTGGGCATCGAAACATTTGCGGAAGGCCCTCCCGTGCTTTACTACAACCGGGCCTATCGGACCGTAGGTGAAACGCTTGCTCCGGAGCTGCCCAGCAATGCCGCTCCAAAAAGTGCAAAATCGTAACGCACAGGGTCTTCCGGACAGAGACGCCGACAGACGGCTGTCAACTCCTGCACTGCTTTCCAGTCGTTGGCTTTGCGGCGGAGCAATCCCCAGCTGCGCGCCTGTCGGCCCACATGCACGTCCAGAGGGAGTACCAGCTGAGCCGGACGCACCACCTGCCAGAGACCAAGATCGACCGGACCTGGCCGTACCATCCACCGGAAGTAGAGGGCCAGACGTTTACAGGCGCTGCCTGTGGAAGGTCGAGGCAGATGCTTTTGCAGGCGCGATGGCGTTCCCGGTAGGGCGCAAAGGGCTCGACTCAGTGCTTCGATGGCCGGCCCGATGTCCGGGGCCTCAGAGGGCAGGTGAGCGGCTATGAAAGACTCCAGCGTTTCATAGCGTACCAGCAGGGCCTGAAGATTGCGGGTCAGCCAGAAGGCATCCTGCGGCTGAAAGGTACGGTGACGAAACGTGTGCAGGCGTTCCGCGTCCCGTATCGGATCAAAGTGGCGGACGAACCGATAGGGACGATAGTCCATGCGGGCGCAGAGTTCCTCCAGCTTTTGTAAGATAAGCGTGCGACGACCCCAGGCCAGCAAGGCTGCATACAGGCCAATAACTTCCTGGTCGCGTGGATCGTCAAAACCGTGGGGAATAGCGATGGGATCGGTCGTGATAAAGGCGGGTTGCTCGTAGCGCGCAACCAGCCTGTCCAGTGTCTGAGGATTGACACGCATTGCAGTACACCTCAGTTACCTACTTGTTGAAAAAGTCCTCTGTTCGTTATGGGCCCCCGGGCGGTAACGTCGGTAGTTGCGTCAGACGGGCAAAGAGCTCGGCGGCGCGTCGCAGATCCACATTGCCCCCGCTGAGTATTATGCCCACCCGCTGGCCGGCTACGCTCACCCGTTTTTCAAGCAGGGCGGCCAGCGCCAGCGCACCTGTGGGTTCAACCACCAGCTTGAGCCGTTCCCAGAGCACATACATGGCCTGTAGAATGGCTGTTTCTGAGACGGTTACCATGTCGTCCACATGGCGCTGCACCAGCGGAAAGGTGATGACGCCCAGCGATGGAGTGCGCGCACCATCGGCAATCGTGTCGGGGTTGTGGACACGGTGCAGGCGGCCGGTCCGGAATGAACGGGTCGCATCGTCTGCGCGTTCGGGTTCAACGCCGATCACCCGACAGTGGGGCGCCAGTGTCCGGACGCTGAGGGCCGAACCCGAGAGCAGGCCGCCGCCCCCGCAGGGTACCAGTAGCACGTCGAGCGAGCCCGTCTCTTGCAGCAGTTCACGGGCAGCGGTACCCTGTCCGGCCACAATCTGGGGATGGTCGTAGGGCGGAATGAGGATCAGACCGCGTTCGGCCGCGAGTTGCTGTCCAAGCGCCTCGCGGGTGATCTGCTGGGGATCGTACAGTACGATTTCGGCGCCATAGCCGACGGTGGCGGTCCGTTTGACTTCCGGGGCGTTCTGTGGCATCACCACGGTCACCGGCACGCCGAGTAAGCGGCCGGCCAGTGCCAGGGCCTGGGCATGGTTGCCTGAGGAATAGGTGAGCACGCCGCGTTCTCGTTCAGCTTCTGGAAGCGTGCTCAGCGCGTTGTAGGCCCCCCGGAATTTGAAAGAGCCCGTCCGCTGAAAATTTTCGCACTTAAAAAACAGCGTAGCCCCCGTGAAGCGATCAAGCGTGCGGCTGCGCATTACCGGCGTGCGGTGCGCTACGTCCGCCAGCCGCCGAGCGGCGGCTTCAATATCTGCATAGGTGGGTAAAACTTCCATCGTAAATATTTATATAAGAAAGCGTTTCTTGTTAAAAGAATATGTTGTAATGGAGATTATCATTTAATAAAATTACAATAACGTCACATAAAACTAAAAAGTGTAGCGTTATGAAAGGCTTTCGTCACCGCTTATTGCTTGGAACCTGCTTGCTGGTTGCTATGGTCCGGGCCCAGGAGGTTCAACTGGGCGCTGACGTGGTCAGTCGGTACATCTGGCGCGGGACGGACTTTGGCGAGTCGATGAGCGTGCAGCCGGGATTACATCTCACGGTGGGAGCTCTGACGGTGGGTACGTGGGCTTCGTATGCGATTACGGCATCCGGCGCCGGTGCCAATGAACACGACCTGTATGTCAGCGTGCGCCTGGGGGCCGTCTCGGTGGGCGTCACGGATTACTACTTCCCGGCACCGGGTGGACCTGGTTTCTTCAATTTTGACGACAACGGCGAAGGAGCACATTATTTGGAACCGTTCATCCAGTTCAACGGCCCGGAGAATATGCCGTTTTCTCTGTTTGCCGGATTTTTTGCCTACAACGATCCGGACAGGTCTATCTACCTGGAAGGACAACTTCCGTTTGAAATCAATGGGGTAGCAATGGGACTGACCGTGGGGGTGGTGACCGGCGAGAGCGGGTTTTATAACACCGGCGGCGTAGCACTGGTCAACCTGGGGTTGTCGGCTATGCGTGAGATTCCGCTCACCGAGGCGTTCAGGCTGCCGGTCTTCGTACGCTATATCCTGAATCCCAATCCGCGCGTGGCGCGCTCGTATCTGGTGTTTGGCTTTCGCCTTTAAGCTTCAGGGTTGAGCAAAAGGCAGCGCCCCGGCTTTATCCACACGCCGGGGCGCTTTGCATTTAGCGTCAGGAAATGTCACCGTTTGCCCCCTGGTCGGCAGGAGGAAGCTCCTGGGGTGGTGCAGGGCGGCGTTCTACGATCACGTCGATGTCGCTGACCAGGGCTGCGATGGCACCTACGGCGGCCAGCGTTGGGGCAAACAGCACGGCAGCTGCTGCCCCGCCAATCCCGACCGATAGGGGAATTTCCAGTAAAACGCGATTGTCCTTTTTCAAGATGACACGCCGGGCATTCCCTTCCTCAATAATCTCACGCACACGGTCCAGCAACTGGCCGCCTCGAACTTTAATCGTTTCCAGGTGCTGTTTGGGCTCATTCATGGTATTTTTTCCAGATCGACAGGTATGGTTGGATCTGTCGATCCTTACGTTCTATTGCGGATCGGGTTGCAGTTCCGATGGGAAAGTCGCGTAACGCTTCAGTTGATCGTGGTATACAGGCGAAATTCAAACCAGAGGAGCATGGCGGTGTCTGTCGCTCCAAAGGGACAGCCCGCTTTTCGGTACGCTGCCCACGCCCGATGATACAGCGCGATCACATAACGCTGAAGCACTGGCGGCAACTCGGCTATGGCTTCTGGATCGAATACGAACGACATGGAACGGCCGGACACTGCTTTCATTGGGTGGTTTTGTGCAACGTTTGGCCTATAGAGGGGGGATCGACCAAATCCGCGCCGAGTTAAGCCCGAAGACAGGATTGCGCTTTTTTTGCCTGATCGCTTGAGCCAAAACACGGGCTGTTCAAAAGTCTCTTTTAAAGCCGCACAGAAGCTTTTGGAAGTAACAGAAGTGAGAGCGGGTTCATTAGATTGCAGCGTGTGATGAAGCACAAGACGTGGACAGTGATGCATACTGCTTGTTCTGAAATGCAGTCGATGGTTCGAGGCGGACCAGAGCCGGCCTTGCTGGTGGTGGATCGGGAGGGCATTGTGCGTGCCATAAGTCCCGGACATGTGCATTGGCTGGGGCCAAGGCGGCATCGGTTGTTGGGGCATCCCTGGTGGGGGGTGGTGCATCGCACCGATCTGAAGTGGGCTTTGCACCACATGCGGCGTGTTTGGGAGGGAACAGGTGAGCCTCAGGTCTGGCAGGTGCGCGTGCGCACCGGAGCTGGCAGGTGGTGTCGGGTTCAGATGACGGCGATGCTGCAGGATGACGGCTTGGTCCGGTTGTTGCTTCGCCCTGTGCAGCTTGGGACTTAAATCGGTATGCGAGGCAATTGGCGGCATATATGGACGCTGATAGGCAGCATGTTGCTGGTGGGGGGCGGTTACGCCCAGTCCACATCCTGTGCCTTTCAGACCGGGCAGTACGCCACGTTGCTGCTTCCTGTGGAAGCCTTTCGGGAGCTTGATATCAGACCAGGCGATCTGCTGCAGGCCTATACGCCTGAAGGACAATGTGCCGGCCAGGTTCGCTGGAACGGAGACAATACGGCCATGGCACTCTGGGCAGATGATCCGATGACGCCGGAGAAAGAGGGATTTGCCGTGGGCGATAGCCTGCGTCTGGTGCTTTGGCGTCCTGGTCGGCCCCCTCGCCTGCTGCAGCTTTTTCTGGCAACGGGCCAGTCCTACTGGGTTGGTGTGAATCGGTACGTACCGGACGGGATTTACCGGGTGCGGTATCTGGTACCGGTGCGGTGAAGGAAACTTTCGGCTTTTCTGTCGGATACCAGCAGCGCTATGCACGAAGCTGGCCTGTATCGACATGGAATTCCTGGATCCGGCTATTCGCGTCGTCTGGCGTATCAAACTGTTGCTATGGACGCTGGTGGGTACGCTGCTCGCGCTGGTTTATGAGTTGACCCATTGGTTTACGCCAGATCGGTGGACACCGCAGGGCTTCTGGGTGCTTCTGGTATTGACTCTTGGTGGTAGCCTCAGCTGGTGGCTCCCGAAGCTGCGCTATCGATACTGGCGGTATGCGTTGTGTCCGGAAGAGCTTGTCCTGGAGCACGGGGTACTTGTGCGGGTACGGACGATTGTGCCGCTGCGCCGCGTGCAACATCTGGATATTGCACAGGATTTGATTGAGCGGGAGCTGGGATTGGCCCGGATTGTCTTGCATACGGCCGGCACCCGACACAGTGCCGTCGTCTTACCTGGTCTTCGACAGGAGCAGGCTGAAGCCTTACGAGAAAAGGTCAGGCAATATCTCCTGGAGGATACGCTCTGATGGAACAGGGGGCGGTACAGGCAAAGCCAGCAGACCATCTCGTTATGCGCCGGCTGCATCCACTGACGCTGCTGGTGCGTCTGGTGATGAGCTCGCCGGCGCTGGGCATTTTGCTTCTGCCAACGCTTCGCGGCCAACCAGTGGACCGGGGCACGCTGGTGCTGGTGATTCTGTATGTGCTTCTTGCTTTTCCGTTGATCCTGGCGCATTACATGCGTTTCCGGTATGCCCTGACGCCGCGCGAGTTGATCATCGAAAGCGGTGTGTTGACCCACCGGCGTCGAAATATACCCATCGATCGGATCCAGAACGTACAGATTGAACGCACCTTGCTGGCACGGCTGTTGGGATTGGCGCGTGTGCGTATCGAGACAGCCGGAAGTGCAGAGACGGAAGGGGAAATCGCGTTTGTCCATCTGGCCGAAGCGCAGCGTCTCAGGGAGCAGGTGCAGGCTTTCCGGTATGGTTATGGGGAGGCAACCCGGGCACCAACCCAGCGCCGAACGCTGCTTTTTACCATGAGTCCCTGGCAACTGCTTCGGTCCGGGGCTTTTCGGTTTTCGCTGGTGTACCTGGCCGGGATATTTTCCGGCATGGAGTATTTAGAGCTGACCCCTGAGGATCTGATGGACTGGGTGGTTCGCGGGCGGCTTCAGTGGGTACGGGAAGCGTTCGAGCAGACACCGCTGCTGGCAACAACGGCCACGCTGCTGCTGGCCGCGCTGCTGGGCTGGCTGGCCGGTATTGTCATTCATGTGGTACGCTTTTATGACTTTCAGCTCTGGCAGGAGGGCGAGCGGCTTTACCTGCGGAGTGGTCTATTTACCGTGGCGGAGCATGTTGTGCCGAACCGTCGGGTACAGGCCCTGGTGATCCGCACCAATCCATTGATGCAATACTTTGGATGGTATGCGCTGGAGGCCCAGTTGATGGGTATCGGGCAGGAGACGCAGGGCGTCCGCATGCTTGTACCCTTTGCACGGCCTGACGAGATTCAGCGCATTGCCGCCTGCGTATGGCCAGTTACCTGGCCGGAAGCCTGGGAAAAGGTATCGCCCCGAATGATGCGACGGACAACCATACGCTACTTGGTCGTTAGCGTGGTGTTGTTGCTGGGGCTGGGGTGGATCTGGCCAACGGCTTACTGGTTGCTGATAGGAGTACCATTGGGTGCACCCTTGATGGCCTGGTTACAGTATCGCCGGCATGGCTATGCGCTGACAGACCAATACCTGTTTGTCCGTCAGGGCGTTTTCCGACATCGTATCTGGTGTTTGCCCTATTGCAAAATGCAGGTCTTTTCGGTAAGGCGTTCACTCTTCCAGCGTCGGTGGAAGCTGGCTAACCTGTATGTCGACATGGCCGGTGCCCCGTTTGCAGGCATGCCTGTGGTGCGTGATCTACCGGAGACCGTTGCCGAGCAGTTGTTGCAGGTAGTGTATGCGCGCTTTCAGACCTGCTGGAAAATGCAGGCCCCTTCTGCATAACGAATAGTGGTCGGACTGGTCGTGCTTTTCGAGGAGGGATTTTACCGGATGGAGGAAACCTTTCAGGGTTGTTGATCAGCTATCTCAGGGGCCGGACGAAGAGCTGGATACCGAATACGGGCGATGGTGGTGCCTCCTCTGAAAAGCTCCCGGTCTGAGGTACACGTGTTGGTGCGGTTTGAGCAGCTCTGCTGGTTGCAGTGTACAATTTTGGTGCGTATACGCCAGGCCTGCTGCAAGCATGGCCTGTTTGAGATAGCCCGGAGATCGGGGAGGACGGTAGCCCTTGAGGAAGGCCATGCGCGTGCGCTGTGCACATGCATGCTGGTGGGTTTCAATTGGATTTCCGGTCCGTCTGCGTGGTCGATGGGGATCAGAGCAGCGGGATAACTGGTTTTGGGCCGACGATTGGCAACGTTGCGCCCAAAGAAGCATGTGTTTTGCGCTGCGTGTTAAGCCGCTTCGGAAGATGGTCTGTTAATCAGGGGCAGGCTTCAGCAGTCTCCAGCTATTCCGGAGGTTGCCCATAATGATTCCGGGAGGACGTACGGCTGCCGAAATGGGGCGGCTTTCGGAGATAGCAGGACCAAAGGCCCGAGGCTACTTCACAGTAGGCTGAGGCAACTTGAGCGCCGGGGGCAAAACAGCGGATGCTGCGTAGAAAGCTAAAAGCACGATGACGTACCAAATGCATCCGCTATTGTTGCCGGGGACGGTTTGGCTGGACACAGCCCTGCCAGATGAAGAGAATCGACGAAGCTTGCTTTTCATGCGGCCAGTGCGTGTGCTGCAGGCCGACACGCCAGCGCAGGTGCCGGCGTTGTTGCGGGCACTGGACGGGGCTGTGGCAGCCGGCTATTACGTGGCCGGTTATATGGCCTATGAAGCCGGCTATGCGCTGATGCCGGTGCCGCTGCGTGTGCCCGATGAGGCCGGACCGCTTGCCTGGTTTGGAGTCTATGAGATGCCGCATGTGCTGGCGCCGGCCAGTCTGGCCATGTTGACAGAGGAGACCGGAACGTACGCTGTGCAGCAGCTGCAGCCGGTGCTTTCGCGGCAGGCTTATCGAGAACGCGTACAGCACATCCGGAGATTGATTCACGAAGGCGAGGTCTATCAGCTCAACTTCACCATGCCGCTGCGTTTCCATTTCGAGGGAGATCCGCTGGCGTTTTATCTGGCACTGCGGCGACAGCAGCCGGTGGCCTATGCTGCCTTTCTCAATACAGGAGAGCGCCTGGTATTGAGCCTATCACCCGAGCTCTTCTTCCGGCGGGAAGGTGAACAAATCTACACGCGCCCGATGAAGGGAACGGCACGGCGCTCGTCACTTCCGGATGAGGATGCGCGGTTGGCTGAGGCGTTGCGTAACGACGAGAAGAATCGGGCCGAGAACTTGATGATCGTCGATCTGTTGCGGAATGATCTGGCGATCTGTTGCACGCCAGGATCCGTGGAGGTCTCCGAGCTGTTTCGCATTGAGGCTTATCCGACGGTCTGGCAGATGACCTCGACGGTGAGGGGGCGATTGCGTGCGGACGTTGGGTATGCGGATCTATTCCGGGCCCTGTTTCCGTCCGGGTCCGTTACGGGAGCACCCAAGGTGCGGGCTATGCAGCACATTGCACGGCTGGAGCCGGCCCCCCGGGGGGTTTACTGTGGGGCCGTTGGTTATATTGCTCCCGGAGGCGAGGCCGTATTTAATGTGGCGATCCGCACGCTGGAGCTGGCGGGAGCAACGGGGCGTATGGGAGTAGGCAGTGGGATTGTATGGGATTCTGATCCGGATGCGGAATACGAAGAGTGCCTGTTGAAGGGACAATTTCTGCGGGCTGCTGCCGAGCCGTTTGCGTTGATCGAGACGATGCGCTGCGAGCAGGGGGATATTCCCCTGCTGGAGGCCCATCTGGAACGTCTGCGCCGCTCGGCTGCACACTTTGGATTTCGTCTGGATGAGGGGCGGCTTCGGAAGCAGCTGGAGCAGGTGCGGCAGGCACTGGACCCTGCCCGGGTGTGGCGGTTGCGGCTGACGCTGGAAGTCACGGGTCGGGTGACGTTGACCAGTGCCGAACTGGAGTCGGTGCCTGGACGTCTCTGGCGGCTCTGTGTAGCGAATAAACGGCGGGATCCTTCGGATCCGCTGCTGTATCACAAGACGACCCGCCGAGCTCACTACGAGGCTGCCTATTTGCAGGCACGAGCTGCCGGCTACGACGAGGTGCTGTTTTTGAATACGCGGGATGAGGTATGTGAAGGATCACGCACCAACCTGTTTGTGCAACTGGGAGGGCGGTTATATACGCCACCGGTTTCGTGTGGGCTGCTTCCCGGAGTATACCGTCAGCAGGTGTTGCGTACCCGAACGGATGTAAAAGAACGGGTGCTCACGCTGGATGATTTACGTCGGGCCGAAGCCCTTTACGTGTGCAATGCCGTGCGTGGCTGGCAGCCGGCGGTGCTGGAGATCCCCGAGCCGGTGCTTTCCATAACCTGAACCTTTCATGGCAGGAAAAACGGTCAGTCTGGAACATCTGGAAACGCTGCTTGACGACACGCCGCCGTTCAATGTGCTTTCGTGGGACGAGCGGCAGCAGCTCTTTGAAGAAGCTTTACTTGTCTTCTACGAACCCGGAACCCAGATTCTTGCCCAGGGCGTGGTGCCCGCGCACCCTCGTTATTTATACCTGGTAGTTTCTGGGGCGGTGCAGCTAACAGATACCAGCAGTGGTCAGCTGATTGACCGCTGTGGTGAGGGCGATGTATTCGGACATTATGCCCTGTTGCGAGAAGGTGCGTTACCTTACGAAGCCCGTGCGATTGAGCCCACGCAGTGCATATTAATTCCAGAAGCCGCTTTCTTTCGGGTCTATCGATCCAATCGCGCCTTTGCAGCTTTTTTCGAGAAAGACCTGGGAGCGTACACCGGGCGGTTGCGTCTGGCGCATGCTGATGCGGCCGGGGCGCAGTTGCTGTTGAACACACCGTTGCGCGCCTTGGTGCGCCGACCGCCCGTCAGATGCACCCCAGAAACTTCGGTGCAGGTGGCCGCGCAGATCATGCGAGCCGAGCGGGTAGGATCTATTCTGGTAATGGATGACGGGCAACGGCCTGTAGGCATTCTAACCAATAGTGATCTGCGGGACAAAGTAGTCGCCGAAGGGCGCCTGCCCGACATGCCGGTGCAAGTGTTGATGAGCACCCCGCCCATCACGATTGCTGCCGATGCTCCGTTGCTGGAAGGGCTCATGCTGATGGCTCGCCACGGGTTGCATCATCTGGTCCTTACGGAGGACGGTACAGCGGCCAGCCCGGTCGTGGGGGTCATCTCCGGACAGGATATGGCCCATGTGCGCGGGCACGATCCAGTAGCAACCATCAAGCGTATTGAACAGGCCGACACGCCGGAGATCCTGGCCGCTCTGCGGCAGGAAGCGTTCATGCTGTTGCGGCAGTTACGCCGCCAGGGCGTAGCGGCAATCGATCTGCTGCGGATCAGCACGGAATTGAACGATCGGATCGTGGTGCGCACCCTGGCGCTCGTCGAGGCCCAACTACGGACGGAGCAGCCTGATCTGGTTGTAGAGCTCCCATGGGCCTGGATGGCCCTGGGTAGCGAAGGACGCCGGGAGATGAGTTTTAAAACGGATCAGGACAATGCCCTTATCTATGCCGATCCGCATGAAGAGCAACGGGCACGTCGAGCTGCACAATGGTTTGCAGTGCTGGCCCGTCGGGCTAATGAGGCCCTGGAACAGGTGGGGTTTCCACGATGTCCGGCCGATATGATGGCTTCCAATCCGCGCTGGCGACAACCTCTGGGCACATGGAAACATACATTTCAGCGCTGGATCTTTTCACCCGATGAGAAAGCATTGCTGCACGCGTGCATTTTTTTTGATCTCCGGGCGCTCTATGGAGCTGGTGAGCTGGTGGCCCAGCTCAAGGCTGACCTGCAGCAGGCGCTGCGAGAAGGACGCGGATTTTTGTCGTTTATGATGCGGAATGCTCTGCGTAATCGCCCTCCCCTTTCGTTTTTCCGAAGATTTGTACTGGACCGATCGGGGGCGCAGCAGCCCGGTTTTGACATCAAACTGCGGGGACTTATGCCTATCACCGACATGGCGCGTGTGCTGGCACTTGAGATAGGCTATCTGCGCACGACCGGCACGCTCGATCGGCTACAGATGGCCGCCGAACGCCTTCCCGAGGTGCGCCAGACCGCCCATAACCTGCAGGAAGCGTATCGTTTCCTGACCGAACTGCGTCTCGATCATCAGATTCGACAGATTGAAGAAGGCCAGATCCCTGACAATCACATTGTGCCAGAGCAACTTAGCGGGGTGCAGCGCAAGGTACTGAAGGTCGTGTTCACCATGATCCAGGAAGCGCAGGAAGCCCTGGCCATGCGTTATGGCGCCCATATGATCCGCATGTAACGCTTGATTTTTTGTCGGCAATGCCGGTTATTGGCGCCGTTATGGAGTCTCTCTGGAAAAGTCGCAAACAAAACCCAGACACGTATGGCCACACCAGGTGCTGATCGGGGTCAGTGGGGCTCCCGTATCGGATTTATTCTGGCGGCAGCCGGTTCGGCTGTTGGACTTGGTAACATTTGGCGTTTCCCCTACATTACGGGGCAGAGCGGAGGGGCAGCGTTTGTCGTCATCTATCTGCTCTGTGTGGCCCTGATCTGTCTGCCCTATTTATTTGCCGAGCTGGTACTGGGGCGCTACACGCAGAAGAACCCCGTAGGCGCTGTTCGGGCAATTCGTCCGGGATCGTCCTGGGTATTGGTAGGGGGGTTGTGTGTACTGACCGGCATTTTCATCTTGAGCTACTATGCGGTTATTGCGGGTTGGACATTTGGTTACATTTTTAAAAACCTGCTCTTTGCCCATCTGGACTTCGGGCACTTTATTGCCAGTCCATGGATCGTCATCCCGCTGTTTGCCCTGTTTCTGGGATTGACCATGCTGGTGGTTTTTGGGGGAGTGGAGGAGGGCATCGAGCGATGGGCGAAAGTGCTCATGCCCCTATTGATTTTGCTCATGCTTGTGCTGATCGGGCGTGCTGTAACGCTGCCAGGTGCCGAGGCGGGTCTGGCCTTTTATCTGAAGCCAGATTTTTCCAAGGTGACGGGCGAAGTGGTTGTGGCAGCGCTGGGCCAGGCGTTTTTTTCGCTCAGTCTGGGTATGGGCGCCATGATAACCTACGGCTCTTACCTGTCCAAGCGTGAAGACGTGGTGGTGGCCGGCTCGTACGTGGCGCTTTTCGATACTTTGATTGCGTTGATGGCGGGCTTTATGATTTTTCCGGCCGTTTTTGCCACCGGGCACGATCCGGCCAGCGGGCCAGCACTGGTCTTTATTGTGTTACCCGAAATTTTTCAGACCCTACCGCTGGGCAACCTGATCGGTGCGTTGTTTTTCTTGCTGCTTTCGATTGCGGCCCTGACGTCCACCGTATCGCTGTTGGAAGTTGTGGTGGCTTACTTCGTAGATGAGCGACGTTGGAGTCGGAAAAGATCCGTATGGACAGTAGGCGCGCTGACGTTTCTGATCGGGCTCCCCTCAGCACTTTCGCAGGGTACGGTAGCTGGGTTGAGCAACATGGACTGGCTGTTCGGGGCCGACGGACTGCTCGGACAGCATGATTTTCTGAGCATTATGGACGCCATCTGGGGCAATCTGTCGCTGGCATTGGGAGCGCTGTTGATCAGCATCTTTGTCGGTTGGGTCTGGGGAGCCGATCGGGCAGCCGAAGAGTTGCGTCGGGGGAGTCGGGTGTCGGCGGGCCTGCTGCGAGGATGGCAGTTTTTTGTGCGGTACGTTTGTCCCGTGGTTATTTTCATTATTCTGATGAATGTCTTCCGAGGCTATCTGGGATAAGCCGGCACAGTGCTTGTGCCGGAAAAAGCGTTCGGCGGCTGGAACCCGCACGAAAAAGCATCGTCAATCTTTGGCAATCGAAGTTTTTGTGATAATTTAAGTTCTGTGTGTTGAACCAACCGGGGCCCGACGCCCCTACGGCCTTGGAAGCTGACGCACCGCCATCTCGTGTTGTTTTTTACCTGCTGACGTTTCCTTTTGAGCTGACTTCAGAGCCAGGTGCGCTCGTTCTGACCGGTGCGCTTTTTGTTCTGTTTTTGCTGATTTCGGCACTGCTGTCCGGCTCAGAGGCAGCGCTGTTGTCGTTGCGGACAGCCTGGCAGACCGTACAGGGGACAGTTGATCCGGTAAGCCGCCGGCTGCAGGAAGTGCTGGCTCGTCCCCGTCACCTGATCCTCACGTTACAGCTACTCAACACGCTGGCGAATGTGGGGGCTGCGTTGATGGCAATGTTGCTGGCAGCGCGGTTGACCTGGATGGTACATGGGCCCCCGGCGTTGGTGTTGCTGACCGGGCTGGTCGTGGTGGCGTTTGTGTTGCTGATTGTAGGCGAGATCACGCCCCGGTTGTTGGCCGGACGCTATGCAGAGCCATTTGCGCGACGGATCGCTGCACCGGTCTGGGTACTGCAGCGGGTGCTATATCCATTGACGGACGCGCTGGTGCGGGTGATCGTTCAGGTGCAGCAACGGTTGCGGGGCCCGGAGCGGCCGCTCTCGGCGGATGAGCTGAAGGCTCTGGAGATTGCAGGCGACGGCAGCATGCTGGGCGAGGAGGAGCGGGAGTTGCTGACCGCTATTCTGGAGTTTGGCGAGACCACCGTGCGGGAAATTATGGTCAGCCGACTGGATATCGTGGCTATCCCGGAGGCTGCTACGTTTGGCGAAGTGCTCGAACGCATCCGCAGCAGCGGGCATTCGCGTCTGCCGCTCTACGCTGAACATCTCGATAACATTCAGGGGATTGTCTATGCCAAAGATCTCCTGCCCTTCCTGGGGCGGGCTGAGCTGGACAAGCCTCTGAACTGGCGGGAGCTTGCTCGTCCAGCCATGTTCGTACCGCTCAGCAAGCGGCTTGATGCACTGCTCCGTGATTTTCAACGGCGGAAGACGCACATGGCCATCGTGGTCGATGAATATGGCGGGACCGCTGGGCTGGTAACCCTGGAAGATGTACTGGAAGAGATCGTGGGGGACATTCGTGATGAGCATGATGAGGACGAGCCGGTGCTTTACGAGCAGATCGATGCCCACACGTACCGGATAGATGCCCGGATGAACCTGGACGATCTGGCCGAGCTTTTAGGTGTTGAGCTGAATACCGATTCATTTGATTTTGAAACGCTGGGAGGGTTAATCTTTCACCTGCTTGGCGTCATTCCAGAACCAGGCGACGAGGTGCAGTACGGGCCCCTGCACTTGCGCGTGGAAACGGTCGACAATTATCGAATCGGCCAGGTGCTGGTGCGGGTTGAATCGGCATCTGTGACGGTCCGCAAAAATGAAAATGGACGTGAAAAATGACCTGGTTGCTGGTGGCCGTTGGTCTGGGCTGTTGTGCGGGGCCATCTGAGACGCCGGTGGCAGCCTCCAGAGGACAGCTGTCGATGTGGTCCCGGACTGTGCCGGAAAGCAGCACGTCGGCTGATCCCTGGCTGGCCTACGATAAGGTGCAGCATATGACGTTTTCCTTTCTCTGGACACTGGGCAGTCAATACACGCTGGAGCAGAAGGTAGGATGGCGCAGGGGACGAGCCCTGCCGGTGGCTGTGGGCACAACGGTGGTGGTGGGGATGGCCAAGGAACTGTATGACTGGAAAGTGGGTCCAAGGCGTCGCTTCAGCTATCGCGATCTGGTGGCAGATGGGCTGGGAATTGTCCTGGCCGTTGGTTTTATTCTGCTGTAAACTCAGAGGTAAACGAGGCAGTTAGGCCTCTGTAATTATGCGTGAATACAAAGAGTACTGCGGAATTTTTGGCATATACAACGCCCCTAATGCTGCACGGCTGATCTACTACGGACTGCATGCACTCCAGCATCGCGGGCAGGAGTCGGCCGGGATTGTCACCGCTACGTATGACGAGGTACGGCAACGCCCCATCATGATGGTACATAAAGATTTCGGGCTGGTGCTTGATGTGTTTGATGACCCGGCCATTTTTGAAACAAAATTGCTGGGACGTGCCGGCATCGGTCACAATCGATATTCGACAAGTGGTTCGGCTACCAATCCGGCCAATATTCAACCGTTTGTGGTGCACTATCGTGGCGGGAACATTGCTCTGGCCCACAATGGCAACCTCTCCAACGCCCGAGAATTGCGCCATGCCTTCAGCGAGCGGGGCACGCTCTTTCAGACCACCAGTGATAGTGAGCTGATTCTACACCTGATTGCCCAGAGCCGTCGGCAACGCCAGATCGATCAGATCATTGACGCATTGACGCAGCTCGAAGGGGCCTTTTCGCTGTTGATCCTGACCGATACCTCCCTCATTGCAGTGCGCGATCCAAGTGGCTTCCGACCGTTAGCGCTGGGAAGACTGCGTAACGAGGAGGGTTCGTGGGCTTACTGTGTAGCCAGCGAAACGTGTGCTTTCGACCTGATCGGTGCAGAATATATCCGGGATGTTGAGCCCGGCGAAATCCTGGTGATCGACCAGAAAGGGTGTGCGACCGGTCAGTTCGATCGCTACTTTCTGCCGCGTCGCTATCGCATCAGCCAGTGCATCTTTGAATACGTTTATTTTGCCCGGCCCGACTCGAAGATTTTCGGTGAAATGGTCGATAAGGTACGCCGTAAGCTGGGCAAGCAGCTGGCCCATGAGGCGCCGGTGCCGGTTGTTGGGCCAGATGATAAGCCGCCCATCGTCATCTCTGTGCCTGACTCTTCCAATACCATCGCCCTGGGATACACGACGGAATGCCAGAAGCTGGGCTATCGGTGCCGCTACGAAATTGGCCTGATTCGCAATCATTACGTCGGACGTACCTTCATCGCGCCGGGACAGGATCGCCGAGAAATGCGCGTGCGCTGCAAGTTTAATACGGTGGAAGGGGTGTTGCGTGACCGGATTGTCGTGGTGGTGGACGACTCCATCGTGCGCGGCACGACATCGCGTTTTCTGGTTAACATGTTGCGCCAGGCGGGAGCGCGCGAGGTGCACCTACGGATTGCTTCTCCGCCGGTGATCAGTCCCTGCTTTTATGGAATGGATTTTCCGAGCGCTGAGGAATTGCTGGCCAATAAGTTCGCCAGCATTGAAGCGATGCGCCAGTGGCTGGGCGTGGATTCACTGGCTTATCTGTCGGTAGAGGGATTGATGGAGGCTGTTCGGACAGCCCATCCTGATGGACTGGACTATTGCAATGCCTGTTTTACGGCCGATTATCCGGTGCCCGTCGAGATGGGGGTGACCAAAGAAGAAAACGAATGGGAGGCTCAATAGCCGGCCGCTCCCCCTTCACCACGCGGATCGACCCCGGCCAGATAGACGCGGGTTACGTCTGACAGCGGCGCCAGCGGGTCGGCTCCATAGAGTACCTGGATCGCATGGGCGCGTCCACTGGTGCCGCGGCGCTCGACCACCTTCCAGCCGCGCCGCTGCAGGTTTTCTACTACATCCGGTGCCAACCCCCGTCGCTCGTAGTACAGCACATCGGGTAGCCACTGATGATGAATACGCGGGGCCAGCACGGCCTGCTGAATGTTCATGCCATGATCAATGACATTCAGAATTAACTGGAAGACTGTCGTGATAATGGTCGAGCCGCCAGGCGTGCCCAGCACCAGAAAAAGCCGTCCCTGTGGATCTTCCACGATCGTCGGGGTCATGGACGACAGCATGCGCTTGCCCGGTTCGATAGCATTGGCTTCGGAGCCAACCAGCCCGTACATATTGGGTACGCCCGGTGCCGCGCTAAAGTCGTCCATTTCGTTGTTCAGAAAGAAACCGGCGCCATCGACAACGACCAACGAGCCATAGGGACCGTTGATCGTGGTGGTCACACTGACCGCGTTGCCTTCGTTGTCGACCACCGAATAGTGCGTGGTTTCTCGGGACTCGAAGGCCCAAGGATCGCCGTGCGTGATGCGCCTGCTGGTATCGGCGCGATAGGGGTTAAAGTCGGCCATGCGCTGCCGCATGTATTCCTTGCTGATCAGGCCATGCTCCGGGATTTCCACAAAATCAGGATCGCCGAGCCAGTGAGCCCGGTCTGCGTAGACGCGGCGCATGGCTTCGGCCATCAGATGGATGGTAGCACTGCTTCCAAATCCCATCGCGGCGATATCGAACGGCTCAACGGCGTTGAGAAGCTGAATCAATCCGATGCCACCCGAAGAAGGAGGGCCCATCGAGATGATCCGGTACCCCCGGTAGGTTCCGATAACCGGTGGCCGTTCGATGGCGCGATAGGCCGCAAGGTCCTCATGCGTGATCAGTCCACCGCCCCGTTGCATTTCGGCCACGATCAAATCAGCCGTCTTGCCCCGATAGAAGTCGGCAGCTCCCTGCTGCTGAATGCGCCGGAGCGTTCGTGCCAGATCCTGCTGTATGAACAGCTCACCTTCTCGAAAGGGTGTTGCTTTCGTGAAGTACTTTCGCGTCGAAGGGTAGCGTGAGAACGCCTCGCGGAAAGCATTGAAGCGGGCCGCCTGTTCGCGCGTGAGGCGAAAGCCTTCTTCGGCCAGTCGAATGGCCGGTTCGAGCACTTCGGCCCGGGAGAGCCGACCATATTTTTCATGGGCCATCAGTAAGCCAGCTACGGAGCCGGGCACGCCGGAGGCCAGGTATCCCTGCTGGCTACGCTCCGGTACAAACTGCCCGTTTTCGTCCAGAAACATGTCGCGGGTAGCAGCCCGGGGAGCCGTTTCCCGGAAGTCGATGGTCGTCGTGCGGCCGTCGGCAAAGCGGATCACCATAAATCCGCCACCACCGAGATTACCAGCTACCGGATGCACAACGGCCAGGGCAAAGCCGGTAGCGACGGCCGCGTCGATGGCGTTGCCACCGCGTCGGAGCATCTCCAGGCCCGCCTCGGAGGCTTCCGGACGAGCCGAAACCACCAGGCCGTGATAGGCCCGGTACGGGCGCGGCACCTCACCCACCTGGGCCTGTGCGGGCGGCCCTACCAGCAACAGTGCGCCTAACCAGTAGGCCAGCCAGGTCCGGGCGCGAAAATAACGGGTAAATTGGGAGCTAACGTTACCACTGGATGGGTCAAAAGGTAACAAATGCGCCATAAGCGCAATTTGAAAGCGCTTTTGTTGCCTATTGAAACGGTGACATCTCATCGTGGACACTGGTATATTGCTTGTCCCGCCTTGCTCTGCCGTGTGTGATTAAAAAACATGGAGTTATGCGGTATCGTATCGATCAGGCCATCCGCTTCCTGACGATCAGTGCTGGGGTGGTAGGTCTGCTGGTGTACATGGTATTTCGCCTGTTGTGAGGCTGGACCAGCAGTCGTGGCTTTGACGTCAGTGGGTCGTCGGGTGTAGCTCAAGGCCCGGCTGCCGAGGAAGAAATTCTTGATAAAGCCGCAGCTGGCGGTTGTCCATGGGAATCAGGTATCCGTCGATAAATACGTAGCGCACCTGTGTTTTCGGTTCAAACGGGTCGCCGTCGGTTACAAACAGATTAGCTTTTTTCCCCACTTCCAGTGAGCCAATCAGGTCATCTACACCAAAGATTTCAGCCGGGTTGATGGTAATGGCACGGAGGGCTGCTTCGCGGCCCAGTCCGTAAACAGCTGCAAAGCCTGCATGATAGGGAAGATTGCGCACATTTGCGGCGTCGCCCGTGCGAATCGCAATCTTGACGCCGGCTGCATGCAGCAGGCCTGCATTGGCATAAGCCTTATCATAGCGGTCCGATTCCCGGGTAGGGAGCGAGAGGATCGGGCCGACCAGGCAGGGAATTCCTGCTTCAGCGATTTTGTCGGCTACGCGCCAGCCTTCGGCAACGCCACTGAAGATCACGCGCTTGAGCCCCCGCTTTTTGACCCATTGAATGGCCTCCAGGATGTCCGGAGCCAGGTCTACCTTGATCATGAGGGGCATTTCTCCGCGAAGGACGGGTAGCAGGGCCTGCATAGCCGGTACGTAGAGCGGTCGGGGATTTTGCTCCGGATTCGCACGATAGGCCGAGTCAATGCGAGCGTAGAGCTCGGCACGGTCCCACACCTCGTTCAGTTTCTCCATCGCCTGTCGAAAGGCTTTTTCAATATCCTCTGGTTTGCGCCGATCCCAGGGACCACGCCGTCCCTTGGAGGGAAAATCAAGCACCATCAGGCGCACACCACCTACGTGCATCTGTTCAGGGGTATAGCCGAACAGATTAATCAGGGCGGCTTTGCCTGGCAGCAATCCCCCTGCGGGTTCGGTAATGACCGTGGTGATGCCATTGACGCGATTGACTGGGATAAGCACTGAATTCGGATTGACAGCCGTCAGGGCATCGACCTGGGGGGTCAGGTCCCCCTGTTCACGGTAATCCCGTGTTTCCGGAAGGGAGCGAATTTCGACCAGTCCCAGATAGGTGCCGCTATCGATGAAGCCGGGATAGATCTCCAGCCCCGTGCAGTCGATGATCTCGGCGTCTGGTGGGATTTCGACGTCCGTCCCAATGGCTACGATACGATCGTTCTGGATGATCAACGTGCCGCGTTCGATCACGCCCTGGGTGACGGTGATAATACGGGCGTTGGTCAGGGCAAAGACACCCCGGCGGGCTTTGGGCACATCCGTAGCCTGTACAGCTGGCAGACGCAGTAGCCAGCCGATGATCCCGAGGAATAAGAGCAGGCGTTTCATTGCTGCACCGATTGCAGGGTTTGGGTGAGAAACGCGATCAAGTCGACTCCTTCCAGACAGCGCTGATGATGCTGATGATCTCCCCAACGTATGGCCAGCTCTACGGGCCGTTCAGGGTCTACGCGCAGTCGCATATCATCCGGATCGCGGTCCGCATCGAAGCGCACAATGCCGTCCACAATGGTTTTCTTACAGACCGCATAGATCGAAAGCGGGTGCGCGCTGAAAATCGCCAGATCCGCATCTTTACCCACTTCGATGGAACCGACACGGTCTTCAATGCCAAGCTGGCGGGCCGGATTGATTGTAATCAGCGCCAGCGCTTCGTCTTCGGTCAGTCCGCCATACTTTATGGCCTTGGCAGCTTCGTGATACAGGTGACGGTTCAACTCGGGCGAATCCGAGTTGATAGAGGTAATCACACCGTTGCGGGTCAGAATGGCCGCATTGTAGGCGGTGGAGTAATAAACCTCGAACTTATAGGCCCACCAGTCAGCAAAAACCGAAACCATGGCTCCAAAGGCGGCCAGCTCCGGAGCCACCTTGAAGGCTTCGTTTGCGTGCTGAAAGACCACGCGCCGGATGCCAAAATCTTTCAACACGCGCAGCAACATGAGAATTTCGTCGGCGCGATACGAATGGCAATGGATCAGAATGTTGCCACGCAGGATGTCGGCCAGCACTTCCAGGCGCTCGTTGTAGGGGGGCGGCACGGCGCGGGGGTTTCGTTTGCGTTCCCGCTCATAGCGCTCCCAGGCTTCCATGTAGCGCTGCGCTTTATGGAAGGCATCGCGGATGACAAACTCCACCCCCATACGGGACAAAGGTGTGACGTTGTGGCCACGACCGTGCACCCGGATGGGATTTTCTCCCAGAGCAAACTTGATGGTCCGGGGAGCCCCTTCCATACGAAGGGCATCCGGGTCGGTCTCCCCGTAGCGATGCTTGATCGTTTCGTTCTGGCCGCCGATAACGTTGGCGGATCCATGCATCACGTGGGAGACGGTTACCCCCCCGGCCAGCGCCCGGTAAATACGAATGTCGTAAGGATTGAGCACATCCCCCACACTGACTTCGGCCGTCACTGGATTGGTGGCTTCGTTTACGTTGGAAATGGCGATATGCGCGTGGGCGTCGATAATGCCTGGCATGACGTAAAGGCCCGTGGCATCAATCACTTCGATCCCGTCCGGTACTTCCAGATGCTGGCCGATAGCAGCGATCTTCCCGTTCCGGATCAGGATATCTGTGTTGGGTAGCGTACCGTTGGTAACGGTCAATACGGTGCCATTGCGGATAAACAGATCCCCTTTCCGCTGGGCATGGACGGTGTGCGTCAGCCCGAGCAGCAGACAGCAGGCAAGCAGGTAAGCACGCAACATGGCCACAGGTAGGTTAGCGTTCAGGTCCGGAGGTACGGGTGCAGTGCATGGGGAGTGCACCGACGCCGGGCACGTCGATCGTGCCTTCGGCGGTATCCCCACGGAGGGTCAGACGCGCATCGACGCGTCCGTAAGTATCGGTGGTGACGCGAAAAGATAGCTGATCTGCTTCCAGTCGCAAGTTTTCCAGGACAAGCTCCCGGGGGATTGCACTGCTGGAGAGGGTACCGGATTGTCCCGTGATGTGCAGGGTGGCATCGATCGAACCGTCTGGCGAATCCACAGTGCAGGACCAGGTGCCGTCGGCACGAGCTGGCGTAGGCGCGCCTTCGTCTCGACGGGAAGGTCGGGCTGGTTCTTTGATTTCAAAGCGTTCGCCTGCTACAAAGACATAACGGATACGCGTCTGCTCCTCAAAGAGCGGGCCTGTGGTTACAACCAGATTGGCCAGCTTGCCCGCTTCAATGGTACCCGTAGCCTTATCGATGCCGAGCAGACGGGCGGCATCAATCGTCAGGGCAGCCAGCGCCGCCTCTTGTGGCAGGCCATACTGGATCATGGTGCGCAGGTTATTCAAAATTTTGTCAGGATCTGCATCACGCGTGCTGAAGCCAAAGCGCAGACCGGCCGCATGCATACGTGCAGCGGTTTCATAGTATTTGATGCGTTCTTTTGCCTGGCGTGCTTTCAGGTTTTCAATTTCAGCCGATACATCCTGATAACTGGATACGTGTAAATACGTATTGTGACGTGCCGCCAGCGAATCATCCGAAAGCTTTTTGGTCGCCTGGCTGGTGTCCCGAGGTGCTTCTGGCAAATCTAATGTCAAAAATAGGGGAATATTTGCGGCTTTGAGTTGCTCCAGGGCATCAAAACTACCCGAAAGCCCGGCCAATCTGAGCGAAAAGTTAAGCTGCCGATGCAGGGCCAGCACCCGGTGGATATCCAGGACATCTTCTGTATAGAAGAAGACCGGTAACCGCCCTTCCAGCACCGGGAAAAAGGCGGCATGGACCGGATCGTAGGCAGGAGGCTGCAGTCCCTGAGGGTTTGCAGCATACAGGGTGGCATGTCGGTGGCGACGAGTGGCTTCCCGATAGAGCTGGCGGAAGCGGGCCAGCACGGCCATGTCGGTGGCCGGGTAAACGCCCTGTGCGGGTTCAAGCTGGGCAAACAGAGAAACCTGACCCTGATAGACCATCTCCTCCGGTGTCTGGCCGCGCAGAAAGATAAGGGCCCCCTGCCCTGGTAGCATACGCCCTCGGGGCACCACATGGGCCATGGTAAAGCCTATGCGGCGCAGCTTGGCGATTGCGGGATCGTTTGCCTTCAGGAGCGTACGCACATCCCGATCTGGCGTCAATCCGGCCAACTCTGGAGGCGGACTGCCCGGCTTTTCGACACGGCGCCGCGGGGTTTCCTGATTGTCCTTCCGACGTGGCGCCGGAACGCCGACGTGAGAAAGGCCATCAATAAAGCCAGCATAGACGACCAGGGAGTCACCTTCCAGCACCCAGGCGTCTGTGGGGACAGCAACATCGGGGCCGACCGCTTCAATCAAACCGTTGCGCAGGACGACGGTGCCCCGGGGGATCTCCTGGCCGGGCGCTACCACAATGCGGGCATTCGTAATGGCATAGGTTCGGGTCACAACCGGAATATCTCGTAAGTCGGAGGGTGACTGCTGAGGACGCTGCTGCGCTTCGACATTATACGGAAGCGCTACCAGAAGGAGACTCGTACAAAAAAAGCGTCGCAGTTGCATGGCTTCCGTTATCCGTGAGTGCTTTCGGCCAGAATATAGGCCATTTTTTTCGTCTTGTCCATCCTGCAAAGCCATGGAGCCACTGGGGGAAAGTATGCCTGTATAAGCAAAGCGAGCGGAAATACTGAAAAACGAATGGTTACAAGACTACGCTCATCGACCCTGAAGCATACAGAGCATGCTGGTTGATGCAATCATAATTTGATGCGAAACTTATGCGTGTTCCGGTCGTTACCTTCGCATCATCACACCATCAAACAATCCGGAAGAAGCTATGTATAGCACGAAAGGAATTGAGGCCGTTGCTACGATTACGGAATTGCGCTCGAAAACGTCAGAGCTGGTCGAACATGCTAAAAATATTGAACGGGGTATTTTGATTCAAAAAAATAATGAACCCTACGCGGTGCTTATCAGCTATGACCTATACCTGAAGTTATTAGGGGAGGAGGCAACTCTGGGACAGACAACACGGCGTCGTCGGGGACGCAGAAAAGAGGCGGCTGCCAACGGTAGCGAAAGCCAGCAGTAAGGGTGGTGCTGTTAGCTACCGCTGCCATACAGGTTATCTTCACGCGGCGGTGGTTTCAGCATACACCTGCGTGATTTCCCGGGGCAAGAAGGCGTGGGTTGAATATTCGCCTCTGGAGTGCATGGTCGTTATGCGGATACCCGGTTAAGCAGGCCGGGTATCCGCATGCGTTTTTCTGAAGGGGAAGAAAGCCTGGCGGGAGCAGTTACCGCATCTGTAACAGTTGCTTCAGCGTTTCGACCCGCGCGACCATGGCTTCTCGATCCATGCGGCGAAGGGATTCGGGAAGCAGGGAACGGCTGGTACATTCCAGCGCCGCGACGAGGGTTTGCAGCTCGATTTCGAGGGGATAGGTCGGAGGCAGAAAGTCGTCCACCACTTCCTGGAGCAGCTCAGGCGTTACATCAGACATCCCTTGCGCAGCTGCTCGGAACTTGGCCCGTGTTAGCAGGGCCTCCAGTTCGGCTCCGCTGAAAGGACGGTCCCCGGTGCGCAATGCGGCCGGCACTTTCTCCAACGGCAGGTTAATGCCAGTGCGTTGCAGCATCACCTGGAGCAACTCATCGCGTTCCTCCTGCGTGCTGGGATAAAACAGAGCAATATGCTCTTCCGCACGTCCCTGCCGCTTCAAATCAACCGGCATCAGGTCGGGACGGGCCGTCAGCAGAAAGAACAGAATGCGTCCGCGATGCGCTGGGTTGCTCATAAACGAGGCAATCTGAGCAAATACGCGTTTTGAGACGCCCGAGTCTCCTTCTGTTTCTCGGTGTCCCAGCGCTGCATCGGCCTCATCGATCATGACTGCTACGGGCGTCATGGCTTCCAGCAGATTCAGGATTTTCTCCAGGTTGCCTTCGGTCACGCCCTGCCATTGCGAGCGAAAGTTTTTCAGGCGTACCATGGGAATGCCGATTTCGCCGGCAAAGCAGGTGATCAGAAATGTTTTGCCGGTGCCAACCGGACCGGTTACCAGGTAGCCCATCGGAAGTACGTCGTAATGTCCCTGGCGCAGCGCTTCAGCGGCTGCTCGGAGTAAGGCTTTAGCCTGCCGATGCCCTGCGACCATGTCCAGGTTGTAATTGGTCTCGATGAATTCCAGCAGGCCGTAAGCTTCCGCTTCGATGAACGTCTTTTTGACGGCAGCCAGCCGTTCAAAGGTGAGCCGGCTATGATTTTCTAACACGTCGGCCAGGATGGTCTGCAGTTGGACCAGGTTCAGCCCGGCCGTATGATGAGCCAGTACGGTCGGCGAGATTTCGGAGCGGGCGCGGAACGCGTCTTGTTGATCACGCAGATAGGTTTCGATAAATCGGCGGCGTTCGATCTCGTCGGGCAGGGGAATGCGTATTGCGGCTGTATAGGGATTCTGTACCAGCTGACGATGTAAGTCGGTCAGGTTCTCTGTGATGAGGCAGAGCGTAAAGTCGCTTTGCAGTAACAACGGATCGTGGGACCACTTCAGCAAGAATACCAGCGCATCGCGGTCTTCGCTGCTGTACAGAGCCCCTTCGGCGGCGGGCACAACAGTTTCGGCATAATCGATCACACAGGCAATGCGTCGGCCCTCGGCCAGTCGCAGGCGAAAGTAGCGCTCGAGTAGTGCAAAGACGCGTACCGGATCGCGTGGAAGCTGGCGACTGTAGTGGGTCCCCTGCAGGTGGTCGAAGCCTTCCAGGGCTCGATAGAAGTCCTGACGCATTTCCGGACGGGCAAATTGCAATCCGGCTGAACGATCATAGAAAAGCACCAGATCGCGGGGTGCGAATAGATCCTCCTGCAGAAAGTCTCGGAGCGGCACATAGCGTGTCTGGCCGGCTACCTGTAGCGGTATCAGATCTCGCACATTGCCGTGCAGGATAAACTGGCTAACCGTCTTGGTGAAGTAGCGGCGGGCCAGCTCACGGACCCATTCGGGATAGGCCACCGACGCTTCTATGGCTGTGGGGGACCGGTGGGTCATGGCAGCAAACCTGCATTTTTTTGATTGGTACGCCGGTTGAAAGGCATAAGATGCACCAAAAAAAGCCCGGACGCTATAGCGTCCGGGCCGCTCACCAAAGGGAACGCGCCGGGATCAGGCAATCGTGATCTCTGGATTCAGATACACATCCTGGATGGCATGCAGTAGCTCGACGCCGTCCTTCATGGGACGCTGGAATGCCTTGCGGCCAGAGATAAGCCCCATCCCGCCAGCCCGTTTGTTGATAACGGCTGTGCGCACTGCCTCCCGCAGGTCGTCTTTGCCTTTGGAAGCTCCACCGGAGTTGATCAGCCCGCAGCGTCCCATGTAGCAGTTGGCCACCTGGTAGCGCGTCAGGTCAATGGGGTGGTCGGTGGTCAGCTCCGTGTAGATACGTTCATTGTACTTGCCATAGCTCTTGCCATTGGCGTTGAGCGCTTTATAGCCACCATTATGCGTGGGCAGCTTTTGCTTGATGATGTCGGCTTCAATGGTTACGCCCAGATGGTTAGCCTGGCCGGTCAAGTCGGCAGCCGTCTCATGATTGACGCCATCGACCTTAAAGGCGCTGTTTCGGAGGTAGCACCACAGGATCGTGACCATGCCCAGCTCATGGGCATAAGCGAAAGCTTCACTGATCTCCTGCAGCTGCCGCCGGGACTCCGGTGAACCCCAGTAGACGGTGGCACCTACTCCTACACATCCCATATTCCAGGCATCCTTGACCCTGGCAAACAGTACCTGATCATAAGTGTTCGGATAGGAAAGGAGCTCGTTGTGGTTAATTTTGAGGATAAAGGGAATTTTGTGGGCATACTTGCGGGCTACGGCTCCCAGCACCCCAAAGGTCGTGGCCACGGCATTGCAGCCGCCCTCGATGGCCAGTTTGACAATGTTTTCGGGGTCGAAATAGATCGGGTTGGGGGCAAAGCTGGCGCCAGCACTGTGCTCAATGCCCTGGTCGACGGGAAGAATCGACAGGTAGCCTGTTCCAGCCAGACGGCCTGTGTTAAACAATGCCTGCATGGAGCGGAGCACCCGTGGATTCCGATCCGAGTCCTTCCAGACGCGATCGACAAAGTCCGGGCCCGGCAGGTGCAGCATCTCTTTGGGGATCGTGGTACACTTGTGCTCCAGTAAGTATTCGGCTTCGTCGCCCAGCAGGTCGGCGATGCGTGAGATGGTAACCTCGGCCATGGTCGTTTCCCGGTTTGGTTTGTTTTTTAGTAGATAAGCCTAAACATAATACATAAGACGAGATGAAAACGATCCTGCGGAAGCGCTTTTTTACAAATCCGTGATGAAGGAAGGCGCTTCCAGTAGAGCACTCAGCAAAGGCGTACGGGTTCGGGAAGGCGTTCCGGGTGTTTGAGCATCTCGGGAAGCCAGGAGGCCAGCAGCGGGGCATAAAGTAGCCCCCGGGAGCCCAGTCCGGAAAAGAGCCAGAGGCGCCGTCGACCGGGCAGAGGGCTGAGTACGGGCAACGGACGGGTCGGACGAATGACCCGCACGCCAGTAAGGGCATTGCGTACGGTCCCTTGCGCGACGGCAGGTACCCAGCGTGCGGCCTCTGCCAGAAGCTGACGGGTGTGCGCAGCCGACGGAGCCAGGTCTGTGAAGTGGGGTTCGTAAGTACTGCCCACAAAAAGGAACGTCCCATGGGCAACCAGGTGCACGCTGGCCAGTACCGGTGGGAGTGCCTGCAAAATAGCCGGACAGGTCAGGCAGATTACCTGCCCCTTGACGGCCTGAAACGGCAGGTGGGCCAGTTCAGGATGCTGCTGATAGCCATACCCGGGTGCCAGGATGACATAATCAAACGTGTAGGTGGCTCCCTGATCGGTACGCAGTTGTACTTCGCAGGCGCGCTCCTGCCAGTCGATCACGCGGACGGGTCGATGTACCGGGACCGCGCTGTAGGTCAGCAGGGCTTCGATGAGTCGAGCAGCGGAGACAACGCCTCCCTGTGGAATCCAGAGGGCCCCATAAGGCGCTTGTACCTGTGGGAAGCGCTCATATACGGCCTCCGGCGCCAGCCACTGGACCCAGTGCGGGTAGGTGCGGGCCGCTTCCTGAAAATCCTGCGCCTGTTTTTCGGAGAAGGCCACCCGCAGTAGTCCGCGCCGGACGGGCACGCGGTCGGCGACAACCGCCAGCAGCTGCTCCAATGCGGTCAGTGCGGCCTCGTGCTGCCAGTTGGGGCGTGCCCGACGGGTCATCAGGGGGTGAAACAGCCCTCCCGTCGCCCGGAAAGCCTGCACAGTAGCATCGGTGGCCTCGAACACTTCCACCTGCGCATATCGGTGCAGGGCGAATGCTGCACAGGCACCCGCCAGACCGGCTCCTACGATACCAATTCTGGGTGAAGGTTGCATGATTTTCCTGGATGTATCGAACCCCTGTCAGGGAGGGCGTTTTAGCTTTAAAGCGTCTTCAGTCCACAAAGCGTCTACTTAACGCCATGAAGACACAGCCGGTTTGCATTGTCGGCGGTGGGGTGATCGGGTTGGCACTGGGGTGGGAACTGGCGCGGGCGGGCAAAAAGGTGTTGTTGCTTGAGCGGGATCGGGTCGGCCGTGCAGCTTCGTGGGTGTCGGCCGGCATGCTGGCCCCGGATGCCGAAATTCAATTTGAAGAGCCTGAGCTGTATCAATTCAGCAAAGAAAGTTTGCGACGCTGGCCGTCATACGCGCAGACGTTGGAAGCGGCCAGCGGGCTTTCGGTAGATCTGCGTACTGAAGGAGCCCTCATGGTAGCCCCCGATCGCGATAGTGCTGAAGCCTATCGTCGCATTTACCGCTTTGCAAAGGAACAGGGCCTGAACGTGGCATGGCTGACCGGCGACGAAGCGCTGGAGCTGGAGCCGTTCCTGGCGCCGCGCCTGGCCGGGGCGATTCACGTGCCGGAGACCTATCAGGTGGACAATCGGCGACTGGTCGAAGCCCTGCAGGTGGCCCTGCAAAAGGCCGGTGGTGAAATTCGCGAACAGGTAGCCGTTGTGGCTGTCGAACCCGATGCGGTGCGGCCTGCGGTGCGTACGGCCGAAGGGGAGCGTATCGAGGCCGAAGTCGTGGTGATCGCGGCAGGAGCCTGGTCGGGACAGATCGAAGGGCTGGGCTGGAAGCCACCGATGCGGCCCATCAAGGGACAGGTGATTCTGCTGACGATGGAACCCCCATTCGGGCTGCGTTATGTCGTGCGGGGGCCTGATGCTTACCTGGTGCCCAAACGCGATGGGCGTCTGATCGTGGGGGCCACCATGGAAGAGATGGGCTTTGATACGCGCGTAACGGCTGGCGGGCTCTACCGGTTACTCGAAGGCGCATGGGAGATCGTGCCCGGCATCGATGACCTGCCGGTGCAAGAAGTTGGAGCCGGGCTGCGACCGGGCACCCGTGACAACCGTCCTATTCTGGGCTACGGAGCACCGGGCGTTGTGCTGGCCACCGGCCACTATCGCCACGGCATTTTGCTGACGCCCATTACGGCTCAGGAAGTAGCCCGTCTGATTCTGACCGGAGAAACTTCCGAATGGCTGGTCCCGTTTTCACCGGAGCGATTCCTGACGACTTCGACCTCCTCGTAGCTCTATGGCTGAAACAACCCGGACAGTGGGCATTGTGCTGAACGGTGAGCCCTATGAGGTGCCTGTCGGTACCACGGTGGCTGCGCTACTGCGGCATCTGGCAATTGATCCGGAGGGGGCACGGGGCATTGCGGTGGCCGTCAACGAAGAGGTGGTGCGTCGTTCGCAATGGGCGGCAGTGCAGTTGCAGCCCGGCGATCGGGTAGAAGTGGTAACAGCCCGGCAGGGCGGCTAAGACCTGGAGAGAACCGCTATGAAAACACCGGTGATAGCCTCGGGAAACTGGCAGGTAAGTGTGGAGGATGAGCCCTTGCGCATTGGCCCGCTTACGTTGCGTACGCGGCTGCTGATGGGGTCGAGCGGGTATCCCAATGTGCAGACCATGCTTGATGCACTGGAAGCGGCCGGTGCCGAGCTGGTAACGGTGGCCATCCGGCGCATCAATCTGCGGGATCGTTCTGAAGAAAGCCTGCTGGCGTTGCTGGAGCGGCACGGCTATCAGGTGTTGCCCAACACGGCCGGGTGCTACACGGCCCGAGAGGCTGTGCTGGTGGCACAACTGGCCCGCGAGGCGCTTGAGACGAACCTGATCAAACTGGAGGTCATTGGAGACGATGAGACCCTGCTGCCCGACGTGGAACAATTGCTAAAGGCGGCCCGGGAGCTGATCAACGAGGGTTTTATCGTGCTGGCTTATACGAACGATGACCCGATCACCTGTCGCAAGCTGGCCGATCTTGGGTGTGCTGCGGTCATGCCGCTGGCTTCGCCGATCGGCAGCGGGATGGGGCTCGTCAATCCCTATAACCTGCATCTGATCCGGGAGATGATCGACGATGTTCCACTCATTGTGGATGCCGGGATCGGGACGGCCAGTGACGCTGCTATGGCTATGGAGCTGGGCTACGATGGGGTTCTGGTCAACTCGGCCATTTCGCAGGCGGAACATCCAGTGGTGATGGCCCGCGCCATTCGCCATGCCGTTGAAGCCGGCCGGCTGGCGTTCAAGGCCGGACGCATGCCGCGGCGCTTTTATGCGCGGCCTTCTTCGCCCATGGAGGGGCGCGTCGGACACTGATTCGGCATGAAACCGTCGCTTCCCCGACTGCTGTTGATTGCTGACCGATTTACCGAGCAACGGCGTGCCGAGCGGGTGCGTCGGGCTGTGGCAGCCGGGGTAGCCTGGGTACAGCTCCGGGATCATGCGGCCGACCTCCCAACCTTTGTCCACGCCGCTGAAGCCCTGGTGCCGATGCTTAAAGCTGAGAATCCAGCTCTGTTGCTCTCGATCAACACGCATCTGGAGGTGGCCCAACGGCTGGGACTGGGGCTGCATGTCGGACGACGCGGTCCTTCGGTAGCCGAAGCGCGCCGTGCGCTCGGCCCGGGGGTACTGCTTGGCTACTCGGCACACGAACTGTCGGCGGCCCAACGGGCAGTCGCCGAAGGTGCCGACTACCTGCTTTTTAGCCCGGTTTTCCCCACCGCCAGTAAGCCTGGAGTACCCGCGGTGGGATTGGAAACGCTGGAAGTCGTCTGTCGCACCGTTACGGTGCCCGTCCTGGCGCTGGGAGGTATCACGCCTGAGCGGGTATCGGTATGCCGACAGCGGGGAGCTTATGGCGTGGCCGTGGTTTCGGCAATTTTGGACGTCCCGGATCCCGAGCAGGCTGTGCAACAGTTCTTAAAGGCACTGAAGTCTTTCTGAACCATCGGACAAGGGCCATGACACCATCCACACCACAGATACCACCGGTTGCGCTTACCATTGCCGGCAGCGATTCAGGCGGAGGCGCTGGCATTCAGGCCGATATCAAGGCAATGCAGGCCAACGGAGTCTTTGCCGCTTCGGTGATTACGGCAGTGACCGCGCAAAACACGCGGGCCGTTACTGCGGCCTTCGAACTGCCACTGAAGTTGATCGAAGCCCAGATTGATGCGGTCTTTGAAGATCTACCGGTGGGCGCTACCAAGACGGGCATGCTTTCGTCCGCGCCGATCATCGACCTGGTAGCCCGCAAGGTCGAAGCGTGGCAGATGCAACCCCTGGTGGTCGATCCGGTCATGATTTCCAAAAGCGGATATCCACTGCTGAAGCCGGAGGCTATTGCCACGCTGCGTGAGCGTTTGCTGCCGCTGGCCACGCTGGTTACGCCCAATGCGCATGAGGCAGCGCATCTGACCGGCCTGCAAATTGAAACGATTGAAGACCTGTACGAGGCTGCCCGGCGCATCAAGGCCATGGGCCCTCAGGCCGTACTGGTCAAAGGGGGACATCTGACCCGCGAACAGGAGGCGATCGATGTGCTCTACGATGGCAATCGCTTTGAAGTATTTCGGGCACCGCGCATCGATACGCCTCATACTCATGGAACCGGCTGCACCTACGCCTCGGCCATTGCGGCCAACCTGGCCCGGGGATTCGCGCTAACGGAGGCCATTCGCCGGGCCAAGCAATACGTGACCGAAGCCATCCGACATGCGTTGCCGATTGGTCAGGGACACGGCCCTACCCACCACTTTTATTTTCTGAAAGACTTCAACGGCTTTCCCATAAAGGAAGCAGAACCGCCCCGAAAGCACCGCGTATAAAAGGACGACTTTTCACCGGCCAGTACTTGATTGCGTGATCATCTTCCTGTAATTTAGCTGGCCGTTAGAAAGCGTGCCCGTAGCTCAGCTGGATAGAGCGTCTGACTACGGATCAGAAGGTCGGGGGTTCGAATCCTCCCGGGCACGCTACGGAGCCCGCACCTTACGGTGCGGGTTTTTTCGTTGGTCGCAAACCCGGTAAAACACGTGGCCCGTCTTTCGACCGACGCCTTACAGGCACGTGTGCAGGTACTGCTGGCTCGTCTGGAGCGACTGCCTGGCTTTGAAATGCGGCCCGGACAACGCCAGATGGCCCAGACAGTGGCGCAGGCGATTGCCAGCGGAACGCATGCGCTAATTGAGGCCGGTACAGGTACCGGCAAAACGTTCGGCTATATGATTCCAGCGCTTAGTGCAGCCGTGCGG
Organism: Rhodothermus sp.; assembly: GCA_030950375.1. Taxonomy (GTDB): domain Bacteria; phylum Bacteroidota; class Rhodothermia; order Rhodothermales; family Rhodothermaceae; genus Rhodothermus. The sequence goes on from JAUZRN010000013.1 coordinate 72,865, forward strand.
GTGGTGGTTTCCACCAGCACAAAGGCGCTCCAGGAACAGCTCGTCCACAAAGATCTGCCGCTACTTGAGCGCCTGCTGGACCGGCCGATTTCGTGGGCTCTGCTCAAGGGGCGCCAGAATTATCTATGCCGGCTTAAACTTGAGGCCGCTCGCCAGGAAACACGTCCGATATTCGAGACGCCCGAGGAAGTGGCAACGTTTCGGGCGTTGCTAACATGGATAGCGCAGTCAAAAGCGGACGGCGACCTGGAGCAGTTCCCCGGGCAAGTAACGTCGGCGCTTCGGGAGCAGGTTACCATGGATGCAGAAGGATGTAGTGGTCGCCAGTGTCCGTTCTACGATACCTGCTTTTTGATGGAAGCACGTCGCCGAGCCGAGCAGGCTGACGTGGTCGTCGTCAACCATGCGCTGTTGCTGCAGGATCTGATGTTAAGGGCTCGCAGCGGGGGGCAGCTGTATCTGCTGCCTGAGGCAGAGATGATTGTGATTGACGAAGCACATCGCCTGGAAGAGATGACACTCAATGCGCTGGGTGCTTGCGTTACGCCGTATCGCGTAGAACGACTACGCCGACAGATCCTGCGGCTACCCGGTATCGGTTCCGAGATGCAAAGCCAGCTGAACACGCTGAGAATGCTGGCAGATGCGTTAAAACGGGAGGCCGAAGTTGTGCTGGCAGGGCGTTCGGCTGCTTCGCTGAGTGAACCATTAAGGAGGATGCTGAGACAGTTGCGCGATCAGATCGGGAATGTGCGAGATCGTCTTGTGCAACGCATACGGCAGCAACTGCAACTGCAGTTCGTCGAGGGAAGCACGCGTCAGAAACTGCAGGCCCATTACGAAGCAATGCTACGTACCCTACAACGGTTGGACGCAGAGGTCAGCATGATAACGGAGCAGACGATAGGCCAGCAGACCGAATACGTGCGCTACGTCCAGCGTGCCCGGCGTCAGCCGGCCATAATCTGCCAGCCACTGAAGGTCAGCTATACATTGCAACAGATCCTTTTTGGGGCGTACCCGACGGTTATTTGCACAAGTGCGACATTGACCACGCTGGCCCGCCCGCTCCGACATCGGGAGTCTGAAGCAGGCCAGAACAGTCCATTTGCCTACTTTCGCCGCCGGACGGGCTTTCCAGAGAAAGGCCTGACGCTGATTGTTCCACCACCGTTTGACTACCGGCAACAGGCATTGCTTTATCTGCCGACCGCACCAGAACGTCTGGATCCTACGCGTATTCGGGATGCCCAGACGCAGCAAGCGTATGAGCAGGTACTCATCAACGAAGTGCAGGCCCTGGTGGCAGCATCTCGTGGACGCGCGCTGGTGCTGACCACCAGCCTGCGTATGATGCAGCGCTTGGCCCGAGCGTTGCAGGGTTGTGGTTACCCGGTGTTGGTACAGGGCACTGCGCCGCGCGCGCATCTGGTGCGCCAGCTCCAGCAGCAATCTGCGGTGTTGGTAGCCACACGTGCCTTCTGGGAAGGCATTGATGTACCTGGCGAAGCGCTGTCGCTGGTGGTCATCGATCGGCTGCCTTTTCCAGGACGCGAAGATCCGTACTGGCAGGCTCGCTATGAACAGGCAGGCGACGATTGGTTCGAGCTGGAGGCCCTTCCTCAGGCCCTGCTGACGCTGAAACAGGGCTTTGGCAGGTTGATTCGCACGCGAACCGATCGAGGCGTTGTGGCCTTGCTCGACGGTCGGTTGCAGACCAAAAAATACGGACGTTGGTTCCTCGAAGCTTTGCCGCCTGCCCGACGCGTTTTTTCACTGGAAGCAGTGGCCTCCTTTCTGACATAAGCTAACTGTGGCAGTTGCCATCGGTATGTTGCAAAGGACATGCAGGCCGTGTTGGGGCATGCCGCTGCTGATTCAGCTTGAATCAACCTTCTGGAGTACGTCGCGCAACGATAACAGCGCGATCGTAGAAACGACGCGTGTTGACCGTGGCTCTGTGACACCGCAATAGCCAGGGATGGTCGAGCAGTGGCCGTTTGTTTGTCGGAACATACGTGCGTTTCGATGCAACGTCAGCTTGCAGGCGTCTCCGCAACCTGGTGTAAGCGGGCGTAAAGGCAAAAAAATACTATGAGGATACACCGGAAGAGACGTACTGAGACCGAGCAGTGACCGGCATAGGGCCAATCGCCGACTGTCCCGGGGTAGGATCGGGCCGGTGCTGTATCCGATTGCCAGGTACTGCAGGGCATGTTCCAGTATAAAAACGCCTGGGCTCTACCTGATGCGTTGTAGTCCGCATGCCAGACGCCCGCAATCATTGCAGATTGCGCCGACGCTTACGAGGCCGATTGTCTTCAGAGGCCCTGTGAGATTACACCAGCATCGCGTTTCTCCTGGACGAACTGTTAAGAACCGTTCTGCCCGGCCGCATGTGGCTAATGAATGGTTGCAGCAGCTGCCAGGGCAGCCACCAGATGGCGTCGGACGCGTTCGAGCGCTGCAGCCGTAGCGTGGGCCATGGCCTGGGCTTCGGCAGCGTTGCCGGCTTCGATTGCTTCGCGGATGCCTGGCAGCGTCTTGACACCATAACCGGTGTAGAATCCCGGTGCATAGAGGGTATGCCGGAACCAGGGACGGCCAGGTAGCCCCTCGGGATGCAGAAAGCCCTGCTCAGCTCGGCGGAGGTGCTCGTTGATCGTAGCCAGCGTCGAACGATGGGCCTCCAGCTTGCGTGCAGGAAGCTGAAGGATCCGGTCCCGCTCTGCCCGAAAGGCAATGGCCGTGGCCTCCAGCACCTGGGCCGCCCGGCGCACAGTCTGCAGGTCGATCGGTTCCTGCAAATATTGGGATTGGATTGCTTCCAATTCGTCGAGATATCGCTGAATGGTTTCGGCCGTAATGGCGTAGTCAAAGGGAAGAATGTCGGCATTGGCCAGCCGTAAGAGAAAACGGGCCACCAGATCCGCCAGCCGCTCACCGTAGCGAAAGCCCGGATCGCCGTAGGTGGTGAAGAACCAGTGGGTGTCGTAGCGGGAGTGATAGATCCCGTTACCGGAATCGAATCCCAGATTAACGGAGGGAATGCCCAGGTGGTCCAGGAAGGCTGTGTAGTCGCTACCGGAACCCAGCGCGGCGATGCGAATGCGCTCGCCCTCGGAGGTGTGCACCAGGCGCTGAGCGGTGGTGCGGGCTTTCCAGAAATGCCAGATTGTCCCGGAGCCTTCCGGTGCAGGTACGGCCTGCGTGACTTCGTTGATGAAAGGCTCCAGTGCATGAGAGCCTCCAGCCTGAAACGGACCGGCGGTATAGCTTTCGCGATTCAGATAGACGATCAACTGTTGCTGGAGTTGCTCGGCAAACTCTTCCACATATTCTGTAGAGCCAATCAAACCATACTCCTCGGCATCCCAGGAGGCGATTGCAATGGTGCGCCGCGGCCGATGACCTTCACGAGCCAGATGGGCTAACACCCGAGCCGATTCGAGTAGCGATGCCGCTCCGCTGATCGGATCCCGTCCCCCAAATGTCCAGGCATCCCGGTGGCCACCGGCCATGATGATCTTGTCCGGTTCCTCCCGGCCCCACAGGTAACCGATTACGTTGACAATGGGGCGCACCGCCCACTCCTGGCGCACCGTCATCCGCACGCGGGCCAGACCCGGACCGATATGGTAGGTGACCGGCAGGCCACCACGCCACGCTTCGGGTGCTACCGGTCCTTTCAGACTCCGCAGAATGGGTAGCGCATCTCCGTAAGCAATGGGGAGCACCGGAATTTTCGGGAGATTGGGTACCTCCGAGAGGGGCAAACGGTCAGCTCCGGGCTTGGACGGGTAGCCCGGCGTCTGCGGATCGCCCGGATAGAGCGGCATGTCCAGGACCGAACCACGCTGCACGCCCCATTCCGGGCGCCATTTGCCCTCGGGCATCACGTCGCCCCGGACGTATCCGTCGTCGGCCGGATCGGAATAAAGAAGGACGGCCAGCGCGCCGCGTTCGGCCGCCACCTTGGGTTTAATGCCGCGCCAGCTTCGCCCATAGCGGGCCAGCACAATTTTGCCTTCGACGCTGATGCCCAGCGAGTCGAGTACCCGGTAATCTTCTGGAATGCCATAGTTTACATACACCACTTCGGCCTCGACGGTCCCGTCGGCTGAATAGGCATTGAAGGGCGGCAGCACCCCGTCCTTCCGGGTGTCCGGATCGGGCGCTAAGGGCGGCTCGCTCAGCCGCAGCCGGTAGCGCTCTGGAGCGATGAGTTCAACCCTTCGCTCGACAGGGCGGGGAAGCAGCACTTCGTAGCGGTAGAATGCGACGCTATCAAAGCCGAATTCGCGCAGCCGTGCTGCCAGGTATTCGGCCGTACGCTCATTGGCTTCGGTCCCTGCATGGTGGGGTTCGGCCGTCATCGCTCGATGATAGGTACGCATGCGTTCCGTCGAAATCAGGGCGGGAATGCGCGCTTCAAGCTCCCATTGGAGGCGGGCATGCTCCCGGGTAAATCCAAGGAGCTGCGAATCAGGCGAAACCGTCTGAACCGGCGCCGTTTCCGGAATCAGCGGAGCCGACCAGCTTGCGCCCAGTGTCAAGACGAACAGGAAAACTCCAACACTCCAATACATGGCGGCGGTCTCCTGGTGAGTTTCAGTATTTGATTATGTGGACAAAATTTTAAAAATTTTCGAGGTCAATTACCAGGCACAGGATGAGGTTTAGCCCAGCACAGCAGCGATGAAGCCCCAGCCGTTTCTGAACCAGACGAAGCAATCCCGTCGCGCTTTTCTGCGCACAACACTGGCTGCTACCGGAGCTCTGGGGATCTGGGAGCCGGTGGCGTGGGCATGTACGGCAGCAAACATCCGGAAAGCCACGCTACGCGTAAATGCCGAACGCCTGTGGGCTCATCTGGAGCAACTGGCTGCGTTCGGACGCGGTCCGGGCGGCACCAGCCGGGTGGCCTACAGCGAAGCGGATCGTCAGGGCCGGGCCCAGGTGATTGCATGGATGCGTGCCGCAGGTCTGGAGGTCGAAATCGACGCGGCCGCCAATATTCTCGGACGTCGGCCCGGGCGTGAACCAGAGCGGCCGCCGCTGGTCATGGGCTCGCATATCGACACGGTGCCCAACGGAGGCAATTACGACGGTACGGTCGGATCGTTGGGGGCAATAGAAGTGGCACAGACGCTGCATGAGCAGGGCATCGAGCTTCGTCATCCCCTGGAGGTGGTCATTTTTCAGAATGAAGAAGGGGGGCTGATCGGGAGCCGCGCCTGGATCGGGGAGCTGCCACCCGAAGAGCTGAACCACATCAGTCACAGCGGCAAAACGATCCGTGAAGGCATTCGCTATCTGGGCGGCGATCCGGATCGGCTGGACGAAGTGGTGCGCCGGCCGGGCGACATTGCTGCGTACCTGGAGCTGCACATCGAGCAGGGGCCGGTACTCTACGAAGAGCAAATCAATATTGGGATTGTAGAGGGCATTGTGGGTATTCGCTGGTGGCGGGTCACGTGGGAAGGAATGGCGAATCATGCGGGCACGACTCCCATGGACCGACGTCGGGATGCGCTGCTGGCGGCCGCCCGGTTTATTCAGGCAGTCAATCGCATCGTTACCTCAGAGCCAGGGCGTCAGGTGGGGACGGTCGGACAGATCGAAGCCTATCCCGGCGCCCCCAATGTTATTCCGGGACGGGTGGTCTGTAGCCTGGAGTTGCGCGATCTGGAGGATGCCAAAATTCAGCGCCTGTATGCGGCCATTGAAGCGGAAGCCCGGGCCATCGCTCGCGACAGCGGGGTAAACGTCCAGTTCGAGCCGGTGAACGTCAACAAACCGGCCCCCACCGACCCGCGGGTTCGGGACGTGATCGAAACCGCTGCTCGCAGGCTGAACCTGTCCACGAAGCGTATGCCCAGTGGTGCCGGGCACGACGCGCAGGATATGGCCCGGTTGGGGCCAACCGGTATGATCTTCATTCCCAGCGTGAAGGGCATCAGCCACTCGCCGAAAGAGTACTCCCGTCCCGAAGATATTGCGAACGGAGCCAACGTGTTGCTTCACGCGCTGCTTCGACTCGACGAAGCCCCATGGGTACGTTGACGAGCCCTCCCCGTCTGTTTTTCAAAAAGACACGCGGATGCGCGTCAGTGATATATGAAGTTTTGATAAAAAGGGGGTACGGGCCAATCGTGTAGCATCATATATTTGAAGCAACCTCTTTAGAAACAAAAACGCTGGACCTGCAAGATGCCATGGGACGGTGGCTGCTTGGGTTGATCCTGCTCGGCTGGACCACGCAAGCTTTTGCCCAGTACATCGATCCCGAAATGACCGGCAAAGCCCTGACCCGCCACTACATTGAAACCTGTACGTATTATCGAGACTGGGAGTTAGGAGGAAGCATAGGATGGAGGGGATTCAGTTTGTCCCTTTCGTTACGTATTCCTCGCGCCTATGAGGGGTGGCGTAATGTGACCGTAAAAGAATGCTGGACAGAAGGCAATGAATGTCTGTTCGGGGATGTATCCGTGATCATCTCGCCCTGTTTTCCCTGAATCAATTCCTGTCGTCGCGATGAAGGGAAGCATTGGTGTATGGGGAGGAATCGTATGGTTTCTCCTTAGCGGATGCCAGATTTCCCTGGATGACATTAAGGGGCCGACCTACCAGCTAAAATGGGGAGATCTGCTGGCGGTCTATGATTCGCTGATGGAAGATCGTAAGGTTGTCTATTTACAGCAGGATTCTTCAAAACTGGAGAGTTTGCTGGGAGATATTGAAGATTTTGTCGTGGACTCTCCCAGGATTTTTGTGGTGGATAGGGGATGGGTAAAGGTGTATGACTGGGCAGGAAGATTTCAGCAGGTGCTCGGTGTGCGAGGGGAAGGACCGGCCGAATACCGACGTCCTCATAAAATTTTTAAATGTAATAATCACTTGGTCGTCTATGATGCACCGATTAGGCTGCTGTTTTACACCTTGCAGGGATATCACTTCACAGGTCGTATAGATTATTCATTCTATGGGAGCCTTTTTGAAGATCAGATATGCGTAGGTGATCATATTTACGTAGCACCTCGTGGTATGAACAGAAAAAATCCTTATCATGTGCTTCAGTTTGACAGAGGCGGAAAAATAAAGGCAAAGGCTATTTTCATGAATCCACGGTATCGTGGCTACTTTCTACGTGGTGCGTTTGATGGAAAATTATTAGCTCATAATGATCAAATCATGTTTACAAGTTCGATTTATAAAAAGATCTATTTTATGGATTATAATTTAGTCCTTAAAGATTCGATATCCATTGCTCCAGCCTCTATCTGTGAAGATTGGACGTGGCCTGAAATGGAAAAAGAATCGGATATAGATGCTTCAGCAATATTTGATTTGTATGATCGTGCAAAATGTTTGATTTGTGATATGCAATTATTTAATGGATATATAATGATTACTTATATGGTTCATATTGGTGGAAGCATGAAAGATTTTGTTACGCATATTTATCGAGAGGAAGGTGATTTTTCGTTATATGCGTTTGATTATCCGTTTGTGGGGCGGATGTATCTGGGCGAAGGGCGTTTTGTGGAGTTGCGGCCTTATGGGAGTAAGGGCTTTGCGCCCCACCTGCTCTTCTATCGCCTGCATCCCGAGAATCGTCAGCAGTGGATTAATCCTGTAGATACCCTGAAGCAGCGCCTTCTGAGCTGGTTCCGGTAGAAGGGCAGGGCCTGGAAATGGTCTCTCTGGACGCAGCGATAAACAGCAAGACCTGAAGGTGGATTCTACCGTCTCCTCACCAATTGCCTGCAATAGTGGTCGCAGGTTGTGCATGTGCCGGGGCGGCTCTCGGATCGAGGTCTGGAAGGCTCCGTGGTCAAGATAGGTGATGATCCGTACAGGCATGGAACCTTCCACAAAGCGCTGCCTGTAAAATGTAGCCTCGTGGGGGAGGCCGCGCCTGATGAACCCACGGGGTATCCGGAAGCGGTGCGGCGCTTCGTCTGGATTACCTCTGGGGCTGCTGCGCATAAAACAGCAGCCCTTTTCTGTAGGTACGACTGATGCGGCGTCAGTTCGGTCGTATGGGAATGCCAACACCTCTGCACCTTCGAAGCACTGCGCCTGTACTTGCTCCGGGGACGAATAACATTGGAAGCAGTGTGGTATGGGGCTGCTGTCCTGTCCAACATAGGGCCATCGGGGAGGATGTCCTTGAGCGACGCGCTGTACATGCGCGTGGCGTACATGCCTATTACCCTTTGAAACGCTGCTGACTGTTGTAGCAAAGCGCGTCGCCGACGCTTCAGAGCGCAATGTTTGATACTTCTTCCGAAACGCTTTCTTCTCTCTGATCGTTTGTGTGTCGGCTACGGCAAATGGCTCAAACGATTCCGACCTTGGTGGATACGCTTCTGCGGCGGGCTCGCACGGCCCATGCGAGCAGTCAGTTTGCTGAGGCAGCCCGCCTGTATCTGGCTGCGGCTCGATTGCTGCGCGGTCATCCTGACCAACAGGCGGAGGCCCTGCTGGAGGCCGCCCATGCCCTGCGCCTGGTAGGATACTTTCGACGGGCGCTTCAGCTTTACGCACGAGTGCAGGCCCTCGCCCGGGAGATGGGCGACGAGGCGCTCTGGATGGATGCCCGTGTCGGGGAAGGGATGGCCCGACGCGCCATGGGAGACCTGGAAGGGGCGATCGCCTGCTTCCGGGAAGCACTGGCCTACTACCAGGAGCAGGAGGATCCGGAGGGGATCGGCTATACTTTATGGTGTCTGGGGGGCGCGTTGCGTCTGACTGGTAATTTCAAGGAAGCCCTCGATTGTCTGCTGGAGGCACTCGATCTTTTTGCGGATGATGAACCCACAACGGCCGAGGGGTATGTCCGCTGTGCCCTGGGAGGCCTGAGCCGCATGCAGGGGGAATACGAGGCTTCGCTGGCCTATTACCGGGAGGCCGAGCGTATTCTGACGGCCTGCGAGGATCTGTTCGGCCGTGCCTATGCCGCCTGTGGTATCGCCAATGCTTATCGCATGCTGGGAGATGTGGAAGCTGCACATCATTACTTTGCCCAGGCGCAACAACGCTATCAGCAGATCGGCGATCGGGTCAGCTATGCCTACACGCTCTGGGGCGAAGGAACGCTCTTCAAGGTGACTCACCGGCTGGCGCAGGCCCGCGAGCGGTTCCGACAGGCCCTGCAGCGCTTTCGTGCGACGGGAGACGATCGGGGGATCGCTTATGCCTACACGGGGCTGGCTGAACTGCTGCTGCTTGAAGACCGGGCACCGAAACAGGCGCAGCGTTACCTGGAAGCTGCCCGCGCTCGGGCTGCTCGGCATGGCTATACCTTCGAGCGACTGCATGCCGAACTGCTACTGCACCTGTCCGGATTGCAGCCGGCCAGCGGGGGGCTGGAGGCGCTTCGGGAAGCGTATCACCAATGCGGCTCGAAATGGCTCGAAGAGGAAGTTTCGCTGCCGCTGAACATTCCGTAACCGATGCGGCGTGCACGCTGGCCACGTCCTTTGCTCCACTACGCTCCACCACGGGGCTTTATGAACGACCCGAACGGGTTGATCTATCACCAGGGTCGGTACCATCTCTTTTATCAGCACAATCCGCATGCACCGGTGTGGGGCCACATGAGCTGGGGCCATGCCGTCGGACGTTCGCTGCTGGACTGGGAAGACCGTCCGGTCGCACTTCCCGAGCAACCCGACTATATGATCTTTTCGGGCTCGGCCGTTACCGACCGGGCCAACACGGCAGGCTTTGGCGTCGAGGCACTGGTGGCTATCTATACGGCGCACTATCGAGATGATCGCGAGGCGCAAAGCCTGGCCTACAGCCTGGACAACGGACAGCAGTGGACGTTTTTTGAAAACAACCCGGTACTGATAGATCCGGAGCGGCCTCACGTCCGTGACCCACAGGTGTTCTGGTATGAACCCGGAGGATACTGGGTGATGGCTGTAGCCCGAGCCGACGATCATCAGGTGGCCTTTTATGCATCGGACGATCTGAAGCGATGGGAGCTGCTGAGCACGTTTGGTCCGGCCGGCTACTGGCAGGAAGTCCCCCACTGGGAATGCCCGGCCCTGATCGAACTACCGGTGGCAGGCACCGATCGCACTCACTGGCTACTCAAGGTGGATGTGGATGACGGGGCGCCGGCAGGTGGTTCGGGTGCGCAGTATTTCACCGGACAGTTCGATGGCACGCGCTTCGTGCCCGATGATCCCCCGGACCGGGTACGCTGGGTAGAAGCTGGTCCCGACTTTTATGCGGCGCAGGCTTTTAATCACCTGCCCGATGGCCGCCATGTATGGCTGGGATGGATGAACAACTGGCGCTATGCAAACGCGCTGCCTACCCATCCATGGCGCGGTATGTTGACCGTTCCCCGTGAGCTGGCGCTGGCGGAGGCGAACGGTCACTGCTACCTGGTGCAACGTCCCTGCCGTGACTGCTACGAACGGATGCAGCTGGTGGACGCTCTCCCGCTCGGACAGCCGTTCCCTTTGCCCGAAGCAGGTCTGCTGCGGCTGCGACTGCGCACCAATGGTCGGGGGACGTGGCACTGCTGTTTCTTTACAGGCGCGACCCGAGGCGTGATGCTGGGCTATGATGCCGTCAATCGCCTGCTTTTTCTGGATCGCCGCGAAGCCGGACAGACCGACTTTGCCTCCGATTTTCCCGGTTGCTTTCAAGTACCGCTCCCATCCAACGCGCCGGATGAACTTGAGCTGGAAATTCTCTTCGATCGCTACAGTCTGGAGGTGTTTGCTCCTGAAGTCCACCTCGTGCTGAGTGTCCTGGTGTTTCCAGCACCCGGCGACAACAGCGTATGGGTGTACGGGAAAGGCTGTAGCCTTGTGGAAGGGATTTGCTGGCGTTACGCCACGGCCCGGACAGATGGCGCGTGGTGAGATTGGACGTGAATCACTTTTTCTGCATACATTTCTGCAGGTGCGACTGAAACGAGGCTGTCTGCGCATTAAGAGCGCTGGTATGCTTCGGGCTTTCCTGCAATGACGGTTGCGCTTTTTGTCCCCTGCTATATTGATCAATTTTATCCGGACGTAGCGCGAGCCGCACTGACGCTACTGGAACGGCTGGGTTGTCGTGTAGTTGTGCCGCTGGCGCAGACCTGTTGTGGCCAGTCGCTGGCCAATGCAGGATTTGCCGCACAGGCGCGCCCTGTGATGGCGCACTTCGTGCAGGTGTTTGCACCGTACGACTACATCGTGGCACCGTCGGGCAGTTGCGTCTTCCACGTGCGGCACCACCTGGAAGCGGATGAGACTGCGGCCGTCCGACACCTGCGGCAGCGCACCTACGAGCTGTGCCAGTTTTTGCATGACGTGCTGCAGGTTGATCGGATTCCGGCACGTTTTCCGTACCGGGTAGCTGTGCACGATAGCTGCCATGGGCTGTGTGGGCTGAGGCTGGGCCGGCCTTCCGAACGCTTGCTACCCGTCTGGAGTCTGGTGCGGGACCTGCTGCGCCAGGTTGAAGGGCTGGAGCTGGTCGAGCCGTCCAGGCCTGACGAATGCTGTGGCTTCGGCGGGACGTTTGCCGTTGAGGAAGCGGCTGTTTCGGTACGCATGGGGCAGGACCGTCTGGACGACTTTTTGCGGGCTGGTGCTGAGGTGGTCGCCAGCACGGACATGTCCTGCCTCATGCATCTGGAAGGGCTGGCACGTCGGCGGGGGATACCGTTGCGTTTTATGCATGTGGCCGAGATTCTGGCCAGGAGGAGCTGATGCAAACGTTTTTCGCATTGCCCGTTGTCGATCATGCGCGGCGGGCCGAACAGTTTCTGAAAGAGGGTGACCGGTCCGGCTGGCACGACGCCCTGCTCTGGCAGGTCCGATTGAAGCGCGATCGGGCAGCGGCCGAAGTGCCGGAGTGGGAAGAGCTCCGGCGGTTGGCTTCGGAAATCAAAGCGCATACGCTCGCCCATCTGGATCGCTACCTGGAACAGTTCGAAGCGCAGGCTCGCGCCAACGGCCTTCAGGTACACTGGGCACGCGATGCGGCCACACATAACCGGATGGTGCACGAGCTACTGGCGGCCCGTGGCGTGCGTCGTGTGGTCAAAAGTAAGTCGATGCTGACCGAGGAGTGCGGCCTGAATCCCTATCTGGAAGCCCGTGGCATTGAGGTGGTCGAAACGGACCTGGGCGAATACATCATGCAGCTACTCGGACAACCACCCAGCCACATCGTGACGCCAGCTATCCACCTGCGACGAGAAGAAGTGGCTCATCTTTTTCACGAGAAACTGGGTGTTTCGGAGCACCTGTCGCCCGAAGCGCTGGTCCAGGTAGCCCGGCAGGGACTTCGACAGAAGTTTCTGGAGGCCGAGGCGGTTATCACCGGGGTCAATTTTGCCGTGTCTGAAACAGGTACCATCGTCATCTGCACCAACGAAGGTAACGCCGATCTGGGCATGCATCTGGCACCCATGCACATTGCCGTGATGGGGATCGAAAAACTGATTCCGCGTCTGATCGATCTGGGGGTGTTTTTGCGATTGCTGGCACGTAGCGCCACCGGTCAGCCTATTACGGTCTATACAACCCACATCAGTCGGCCTCGTGCGGATCAGGTGGTACATGTGATTCTGGTTGATAATGGTAGAAGCCAGCGGCTGGGCATGCCACGTTTCTGGACGGCGCTGAAGTGCATCCGGTGCGGCGCCTGTATGAATACGTGTCCCGTCTATCGGCGGAGCGGCGGTTACAGCTATGGCGCTACGGTGCCTGGCCCCATCGGTGCCATCCTGATGCCGGGCTATGAGCCATCGCGCTATCGGACCTTGCCCTATGCCTCGTCGCTATGTGGCTCGTGTCGCGAGGTGTGCCCGGTGCAGATCGACATCGACGAGCAGCTGTACGCCTGGCGACAGGAACTTGGCGCTCGTTATGCATCCCGGTTGAAACGACTGGCGACGCAACTGGCAGGCTGGGTGTTGCGATCGTCGAGGCGCTACCGATGGGCCGGCCGGCTGCTGCGATGGAGCCTGCGCTATCTGCCACGACGGATCGTCTATGGCTCCTGGAACGTCTGGGGACAGACGCGCGAGCTACCCCGGGTGCCGCCTCAGAGTTTTCTGGAATGGTACCGGAAATACATGGGAACTACCATTGATTGAAGCCGACGGCTCTTGTCGGGCATGACACCACCGAGCATTTGGTGATGCCCTGAGCTCGGAGAGCCTGAGAGGGGATAGCCGTACGGCTGACGTCTGGGACGACCGCAATGGTGGTGGGCCAGAGCCCCTCCCCAAGGGGAGGGGGCACGTAAAGCAGCAGCTTTGCCAGCGTTCTGGCAACCACGCCATCGTAAGCGGTGCATTCCTAAACCTGGAAAACTGCTTCCTCTTGTAGAGAGAGCTGTCCGAAGAACTGCTGGAGTATTTTTGTCCAACAGGACGTCGGTATTCAGAGCGCTTACGATAACGATCAGCATTTTTGCCTCGAGCAGTGTTATGGAGGGATTTATTTCTGCGGGAAAAGCATACCCCTGGCGTCGTTACTTTATAGCAAGCTGCTGACGATCCCCAAGGGAACGCTGTGTATAAACTCCATGCAAAGGTTTGCGTGTGCAACCACAAATCAGCGACCAGCTGCATGGATGATCAGAACCGGACACGCATTCTGGAGACCATCCGCCGCAATCGGCCACCTGAGACGCCGCTACCCGAGATTCCGAAGTTTGCAGAGGGAACCAGCCTACGGGATCGTTTTGTGGCAAAAGTCTGGCAGGCGGGTGGCGAAGTGCTTGAAGTGCCGTATGATGCTCTGGAAGCAGTGCTCCGGCCGTTACTTCCAGCGCGGTGGGCTTCGACGGTCCCTGGCCTGGAAGGGCCGCTGCAGTTAAATACTGTAGATGATCCGCATGTGCTGGCGGATTTGGAGGCGCTGGTGTGTCCGGCACGGCTGGGTGTGGCCGAAAACGGGGCCGTCTGGCTTGATGAAGCCGCGCTAATCCACCGGGCTGCTGCTTTTCTGGTTGAACATCTGATCGTCGTGCTCGATAGCAGCCATATTGTGGTCGATCTGCACGAAGCTTATGCGTTGCTGACATCCATGTGGGAGGGCTTTGGGCTCTGGGTGGCCGGTCCTTCAAAGACAGCCGACATTGAGCAGACGCTTGTCCGGGGTATTCATGGCCCGCAGCGATTTACGGTAGTGATGCTGCAGCGCCGTTCTTCGAGAAAATCATACCGGTGATTAGCCACAAGCCCCGGATGCGTTAGCGCATGCCAGTCGTGGTAGTACGTTAGCGTCAACCGCCCGCTGGCGGGCCATACTTATGCTCCGAGAATCATCGTTACGCGAAATCGAACACGTTCCCAGGGCGGAGCCTCACATACGATATCGGTGATTGTAGCCTGTAGCGAGGCTCCCTGGTCAAGGAGGGCCGCCAGCACCGAATTGTCTGCCCGCGGTATGTAACCAAGTTTAGCTCCATCGGTGGTGTAAAGCGCGATGGCTCGGTCGTCATAGGGATTGGTAAGCTCGCGGCAGAGCACCAGCGGCTGGCCCGCGTGCAGGCGGTGCTGCACCTGAGGGCCCTCATAGTAGCGGAAGCCGGCTACGCAGGTCTCCAGTAGCACAACGGAACGGGTGGACTGCCAGGCGTTACGTGCGCCTGACCATAGTCCCAGAGCCGCCAGCGTCTTCAGGAAGGCACGTCGGGTGAACATCGGTAGCCTGTGTTTACGTCCAGTATATCTACATAGTCCTAAGTTACAGGCGAGACGCTGCAGTTTAGCTGCACAGTAGCGGGAAGGAAGGGTATTTATGGAGACACAGGAGCTGGTCAAATGCCCCCTGAGCACTGGAAAATGCAAAAGGTCCCTGTAGTCAGCCTGAGGCATGGGAGAGAGGCACGGTCATATGGCCGTAGGAGAGCGTAGCGGAGGGACAGGGTGGAGGCAACAGCGTCCACGAAAGATATTTTGGAAGCGGTCCCAAATTTTGGATTTGAAGCGAGAAAGGTTGATTTAAATTGAAAAAGTTGCTAATGTAAAATCCAAATATAGAAGACATCACTTACCAAACAATGTGAAATGATTATGCGCACTATTGCTACTATTACTACTGCAATAATTAGCTTATGGATACTGTGTCAGGTTAATCTGGCATGGGCCCAGAAGACGGACTACGTCTTCGATGTACCTGTCAGCAGTAATTTCCAGGATCCCTATACTGTGGGTTTCCATTCGGGCGCGCGGGGTGTCTATGGCCCCTGTGATATGGATGGGGATGGAAAGGTGGAGGTGTTGGTAACGGATTATTCCGGGGGCGGTCGCGTCTATGTCATTGAGAATAGAGGGGTGGACACCTGGGAGCTGGTGTATGCTACGCCCTGGGTCGATTCAACCAGTACCTCCTATAATGCACGTTATGCAATTTGTGGCGATCTGGACGGGGATGGAAATGGCGAATTGATATTTTTATCGGGACGGAATTATAGTGAAACTAATCCGTTAGTGGGTCAGCTGAATCTACGTCCGGGTCTTTTTGTCTATGAGTTTACAGGGATCGATGATGACTATGGTACCGAGCCGGCCTCTATTTATGATTTTCCGGATGATTTGCCTGATCGCTGGATCAGTGAGCAGATGGTAGTGATTGATGTAGATGGTGATGGCCAGCAGGAACTTCTGTTTCCCAACAATGGCCGGAATAATCGGTACGATAACTGGTACATTCTGTCAGTAACAGGCGATATTGGGAGTGGCTTCGAGGTATGGAATGAAGAAGTTCGGATCAGCAGTCGTGCTTCTGAGGATTTTGATCCTGTAAATCGTGGCGGTGGAAGTCCCTATGCAATTTTACCGGCAGATCTGGATGGAGATGGTACCTATGAGCTTTCAATGCATTCGTGGAATAATTTTAATTTTACCAATGGTGATGTAGTAGGTCCAGATACCTATCAGTTCCCAGATGCCAATGCTCAAAATGTGTACATACACGCTTCAGATAGAGATCATGTAGCGCTTTTTGGTGGGGTCGTGGTGGATATTAATGGAGATGGAGATGATGAGGTATTTTATCCTAACTTTTATACTGGACAGATAGCGATTCTCAATTACGAAAGTGGAGAGAATCCTTTAGAAGTCACTCCAGATCAGTTAATCTTTCCCTTGTTAGAAGGTCCTACGAATTTGGGGATTACAGCGGGCGATCTGGATGGTGACGGCAATCTGGAGCTTATTGGTGCGGGGTATGCATATTCGGGAAGGGCTTTTACAGCCGGAGAGCCTTCCTATTTTATTCGTATTGCCGAGTTTACAGGCGGCGATCCTGAAGATCCTTCCGCCTATACCCTGGTTGATGTGAATACAGCCTTGCCAATAGATAGTACCACCTTCAATGTAATTTTCCGGGATTCCGCCGGGGTATCCAGTCGATACTATGAGCCGAGTGGTGGAAACGATCCCTACTTTCCGGCCAAGCTCGCCTATCTGGGAGATCCAGATCAGGATGGGAAGCGCGAAGTGGCTGTTTCCTTTCAGGGGGTAGATGATAGCCTGGACACCTATGATGAAGTATGGACGGAGACGATAGGGGATGCGAGCTGGGTCCAGGCAATGGCCGGAAAAGATGTAGCGTTTTCCTCTGATAATAATTTGCTGTTGCTGCTTATTGCGGACCAGAATACTCCCGGCCTGCTGGCGTTGAATCCGGGGGATGGCATGGTGGTGGATACCTTAGATCTGACGGGAGTAAGTGGCGGAGATGATCCATTGTATGCCCTTGCCGCTCAGGGAGCTGCGCTATTCGGGGTTAATCTGGTCAATGATGCCAGTGCAACGCCGCTCCGTCTTTATCGCTGGACAGGTGCGCTCACGGGAGCGCCGGAGCTGGTGCTCGACACGACGTTGGCGTCCGGTGGACGCTTTGGAGATGCACTGGGCATTTTGGTAAGCGGTGCTGACTCGATCGCTTTTATTGGAGGAGCGACCCAGATCTTACGGGTGGGGAATGATGGGCAGCGCTTTCTGATTGATCTGCCAGCGCAAGGGGCCGCCTCAGGAGGAATCGCGCCGGTAAATGCTACACAGCTCTGGATCAATGGTGTGGGAGAGCCTGTCCGTCTGATAGATGACGCGGGGCAGGTGCTGGCCACCGTCGATGCCAGTATTGTGCCTCTGGATGCTGCCAGCGTAGCCTACCATCGATTTACCCCCAGCTTTGCCAGCTTTACCGCGGAGTTGATTGTAGCGGGACCGGACAATGCGGGCACTTTCTATCTGGTGGATGTAACCGATGCGCAAAATCCGCGACTGATTGGTACGACAAATGCGCCGAGCGCATCGCTGGTGGCAGGTACGGGTGGCGGGGTGACTTTTGACACCCGGCAGATGCAGGTGGTCGGGGTGGTATCTAATGCTTCGGTAGAGGCGTATCCGTTTACCTATGGTTACGTGCGTACGCTGAGAGCCCGTCAGGCAGCGCCTGCGCGTGCGTTCATGCGGATCATTGCTTCTGATGGCTTGACCGTGGATATCGATCGGGAATTGGTGGTATTGCCATCAGATTATCAGCTCTCGGCCGCCTATCCTAATCCTTTCCGCGAGCGGATGCAATTTTCGGTCACTTTACCGTTGGCGAAACGCATTTCGGTGCGTATCTATGATATGCTGGGCCGTGAGGTGCGGACGCTTGTGGAAGATGCATATTTTGGTCCGGGGACCTATACATTTAGCTGGGATGGTACAGATGCCAGTGGGGCGCGGGTGGCCAGTGGAATGTATTTCTACACGCTGGAGTTTGGACGCTTTCGCAAAGTGGGACAGGTAATGTTGGTGCGATGAGGCAGGAAGGCAGGCTGTGGGCCCTTCCCTCAAAGGGCCCACAGCCGCCGGGGGTTAGGCGCGTGCTATGGGGCGTATGAAAGGACGAGTCTGGGGATTGCTATCAGGGCTTCTCGTAATCTCCGGGGTATCGGGGTGGGCACAGACCGGAAAGCTGGCCGGGTATGTGCACGATGCCGAAACTGGAGAGCCCCTGTTAGGTGCCACCGTATTTGTAGAGGAAACCGGTCAGGGAGCCACCACGGACGCACAGGGCTATTATGTGGTGCTGAACCTTCGACCGGGTACCTATACTATTCGCTTTTCGTATGTCGGGTACGAAACGGTACGGTATACCGACGTACGCATTGTGTCAGATCAAACACGCCAGCTCAATGTGCGGTTGCGGCCTTCAACGGTTGCCGGTGAAGAAGTCGTAATCACTGCTCAACGTCCTCTGGTACAGCGAGACCTGACCTCCTCCCGAAAAACCGTCGTGGCAGAAGAGATTCAAGCGCTTCCGGTTGAAAGCTTCCTGGAAGTGCTGGCACTGCAGGCCGGCGTCAACCGGGGGCCTTCCGGAGAGCTACATATCC
Organism: Rhodothermus sp.; assembly: GCA_030950375.1. GTDB lineage: Bacteria > Bacteroidota > Rhodothermia > Rhodothermales > Rhodothermaceae > Rhodothermus. Next base: position 91,243 of record JAUZRN010000013.1, read on the forward strand.
GGGGAGGACGGAGTACGGAAATCGCTTATCTGGTGGACGGCCTATCGGTAGGCAATCCGTTCAATGCCAATGGCCTGGCTACTGAAGTTGCTACGAATGCCATTCAGGAGCTCACAGTGGTCTCCGGTACCTTTAATGCAGAGTACGGCCAGGCCATGTCGGGCATTGTGAATGTGGTGACCAAGGAAGGGGGCGAGCGCTTGGAAGGATCTTTCAGTATCTATGCCGGCGACTACATAACCAAGCATGGCGATATCTTCTGGCTACCCTCCGGTATTCAGCGCAATGCTACCACGATCGAAGGGACGCTGGGCGGTCCTCTGCCGTTGACAGACAAAAAGCTACGCTTCTTTTTCTCCTTTCGACGTGATCAGACCAATGGGTATCTCTGGGGCATTCGAGAACATCTCCCTTCTGATTCAGCCAATTTCAACGTGAACCCCTGGTATTATGAAATTCAGGGGCGGCCGTGGACGGCTTACGTCGATTCGCTACCGGTGCCGCGCGAGCGAGTACCGATGAATCCACGCCGTAGCAGCAATCTGCTGCTTAAGTTTACGGCGCGGCCGCTGCAGACGGTCAAGCTGGAGTATACTTACATGGGAGATCGATCCCGGCGCAAACCGTTTGTCTTTGCCTATCGATTCAATCCGGATGGCGTTGTGACCTATCGTGATTGGAGCCGAAACCATGCTCTGCATCTGACGCATACGATTTCGCCGCAGGCCTTCTACACGGTACGCCTTTCGTATGCCACCCATGCTTTTCGATCGTATCTGTATAAGGATCCGACCGATCCACGTTACGTGTCCGATGGGCGTATTGTAGGATTTCCTGGCAATCAATTCCTGTTTGGCGGAGACCAGAAAGGCCATGTCTATGAAGACAGTCGTTCCTGGCGGGCACGGGCAGACCTGACGTACCAGTTCGGACGTATCCACCAGGCGAAAATAGGCATCGACTGGAATCTGCACCTGCTTTCTCGAGAGAACTTTACGGTGCTATATGACGGCAATCAGTATCGTGAGCCTACCGTCCCTCCGCTTGACTCTCCAGCTCATGATCGATATCGCAACCGCCGTGTTATCATCTGGAGTGCTTATGTGCAGGATAAAATGGAATTTGAGCAGTTCATTGTCAATGCAGGGGTGCGGTTTGACTATTTCTGGCCGGAAGGCGAATACATTCCCGACTTGCTGGATCCTTTAGGAGAGCGCCGCCGTTCGCGTCCACGCTATCGCTTCAGTCCACGACTGGGGATTTCCTTTCCAATTACCGAAACAGGATTCATTCATCTCTCTTACGGTCACTTTTATCAGATGCCGCCGCTCCGTAACATTTATATCAACCCGGACTTTGAGTTTGGGGTAGGAACCACCCCGACCTTTGGCAATGCCAACCTGCGGCCTGAACGTACGATCATGTATGAAATCGGGTTGCAACAACAGCTGGGGGCCCAGGTGGCGATTGATGTCACAGCCTATTACAAAGACATTCGGGATTATCTTACGCTGCAGACCGTCCAATTCCGCACAGCCAGCGACCCACTTTATCGAATCTATCTGAACAAGGACTATGCAAACGTAAAAGGCCTCACATTCTCCCTGATCAAGCGACGGGGCCGTCATGACCGCCTGTCGCTCTCGCTGGACTATACGTTTCAGATTGCGGAAGGAAATCGTGATGATCCCAATGCTTTTTACTTCAACTTTCTTTCGGGCCGAGAGACTCCCCTGGAGTTGGTCCCGCTTGACTTTGACCAGCGCCATGTGGTTTCGGGCGTGGTGACCTATGGCCCAGCAGACTGGGGCATAACGCTGAAAGGACAGTTTGCGACCGGATACCCCTATACTCCTGAAATTATCAACCAGAAGGTGGATCTTAAGCCAAACAGTGCCCGAAAGCCTTCTCAGCTTACCATAGATCTTCGCGCATTTCGGTCGATCCAATTAGGACCTGTTGCAGTGCAGCTATTTGTGCGTGTCTATAACCTGTTTGATCGTCTGAATGAACGTTTTGTCTTTAATGATACCGGACGGGCCACTTACTCTCTGGCACGTTATCGGAATCTGCATGCGACGTGGGAGCCGCACTACGGTAAACCCGGCATTCACACCCTGGATGAATACCTGACGCGTCCACACTGGTTCGGTCCACCCCGAGAGGTACGGTTGGGCATGACTGTAACTTTTTAAAAGTGCAGGAGAGCCATGCGTGCTAAAGCAATCCTTGGCCTGCTCTTAGCCGTAGGGGTAGGGCTGCAAGCCCGGGCACAGTCGGAACGCATGTGGCAGGAAGGGCGCCAGCGTGACTGGACGCTTAAACAGGTTTATCGGTGGTATACCTATCTGGAACAGCTTCCTATGCAAACAACAACGCTGGATTGCCCTGACTATACGGCACGCCGCGATGTGGTGATGAATGGAAATAAAATCACCACACAGATTACCAATTTTGGTTCGATCTCCAGTCCAGGTAATACCATCACGGATATTGTCTGGAATGGTTTAGGATATGGCTATGAATTTGGTCCTTTTGTAGCCGCAGAAGTCATTGATGAGGGGCACCGAGACCCTCAGAGCGTACCGATGCGCGATGAACAGGGCAACGTGGTCTACGATGCGAATGGAGATACCATCTGGGTGATGCACATCGTCTCGGATGGGCTTGTCTCTAACGGAGGAGAGCGTTCACCAGATGGCAAGGAATGGTGGGGCTGGCAACCGATCCCCTGTGCACAGCCCGTAGGGTCTTTTGAGGGGCTGGAAGTCGTCAATCCCGAATCCAATGAGATTCCTACCAGTGACGCGCCAGATCGGGACCTCGATGGACGTCCTGATTCCTGGCCTGAAAGCTGGTATAATCCCAATCTGCGCCAGTATGTATGGCCGGGAGCGCTTCGACAGGGTGCCTCCAATGCCGATAAAGAAGCGCTCTATTTCATGAACGATTATTCCAATAAAGAATTCGCGTATTATCCTTTCCCAGATGACTCTACCAAGCGTGGGCTGGGACTGGAGGTTGAAGTGCGGGTATATCAATGGGCTAATCCGTTAGCAGAAGATGCCATCTTCTTTATTTATAAAATTACCAATAAAAGTCCCAAGGATCTGGAGAAAGTCATTTTCGGCATGTGGGGGGATCCTCATATCGGAGGGCCCGGCGACTGGCACGATGACCTGGCCTATTTTGACCGACGCCTGAATATGGTTTATGCCTGGGATGCCGATGGACGTTCAGATATTCCGGGACGCAAGCCGGGCTATCTGGGCTTCATGTTTCTGGAAAGCCCGGGTATCGATTACGACGGGATCGATAATGATGGCGACGGCATGATCGATGAGTCGTGGTACGATGGCATAGATAACGATGGCGACTGGGATCCGGAGCGCGATGATGTCGGCATTGATGGCATTCCGGGTACGGGAGACGAAGGGGAGGGCGATGGCGTGCCCACACCTGGCGACCCTTACGACATTCGCCGTCCGGGCGAGCCGAATATTGACTTTACCGATATTGATGAAAGTGACATGATCGGGCTGACCAGCTTTGCCTCCCCGCCGTTTGCCGGTAATCGTATCAGTAATGACGAACGCGTGTGGAGCTTTGTGCAACCCGGCCGCTTTGACGCTGTGCCCCCTGAGCCGGGCGATTATGTATTTATCTACGGCTCGGGCCCCTTCCGTCTACGCGCCGGTGAAACCAAACGTTTTTCGATTGCGCTGGTGATGGGGGAAAATCTGGAAGACTTAATGCTGAACGCCCAGACGGTTCGCGAAATCTACAATGCTGGGTATCGTTTCGCTAAACCCCCCGAAAAGCCGCGTGTCGTGGCGGTCCCGGGCGACCGAAAGGTGACGCTTTACTGGGACGACCGCGCGGAATATTCCATTGATCCACTCAGTGGTAAAAATGACTTTGAAGGGTATGTCATCTATCGCTCAACCGATCCGGAATTTGCTGATATTCAAACCATCACCGACATCAATGGCACGCCCTTTCTCTATGAACCGCTGAAGATGGTAACCGGGGTGCCGGCGCGTTTTGACCGCATTAATGGAATTACGGGGCTTTCTCCCGTGCCCTATCCCCGGCGTGGCGTAGCTTACTTTCTGGGTAATGATACAGGTTTGCGACATACTTTTGTCGATTCGAATAATGTCATTAACGGACAGCGCTATTTCTATGCTGTGGTCGCATATGATCATGGCGCCCCCGAGCTTGGCATTCCTCCAAGCGAAACCAGTAAAACGATCACCTATAACCCGGAAACGGATACCTATATCTTTGATGTAAATACAGTTTCAGTGATTCCACGTCCGCCTGCTGCTGGTTATGTGCCGCCCGAAGTGGTGGCCGACGCACCGTCAGCTACGGGACCTATAGCCCATGTATCCGGGCATGGAACGGGCCTGATTCATATCGAGATTATTGATCCACGCGCCGTGGAAGAGGATAATCCGTATCGCCTCTTCTTTGAAGAAGTCGATGGCCAACTGGTCTATTCCGTGCTTGACGAGAAGCCCGTTGAAGTCACCATTGAAGTGGGTAAAGTCGGCAAGTCTGCCGGGCTGGGTTACCGCAACATTATTCCGGAAACGTTTGAACTGCGACATAATGGGCAGTTGCTTCAGGAAGGCGTGGATTACATCCTGAACGCCCGGAAGGGGGTTGTCATCTACGTGGAAGGGGGCGCGATTGAGCCGGGGATGGAGCTGGTAGCCCGCTTTCAACATATGCCTATTTACCGGAGTGCGCGGCTCAACTTTGAGGAGAGTAATCCGATCTTTGACGGATTGCACCTGTTTGTCAAGGATGATGAACTGGGCATCGATACGATCCATACTGGCTGGGTACAGGGGGGCAAGGGCATAGGCTACCAGGTACGGGTGGCCACGGCAGGACCTGGTCGTAAAGGGGTCCCCTATGATTATGAGATACGCTTTGCCGATCGTATCGTGGATACCAGCTTTGTAACGGGTTTACCTTTGCCTTTTCGGGTGGTCAATCGGACGCGGGCCAATGAACCGATCGATGTTTTTGTGCCCGATGTCAACCGGAACGGCCAATGGGATTTGCATGAGCGGATTATCTTACTGGAGTACGAGGAGGGATCACCCATTGCAACCTGGGAGGTACGCTTTTTCGATTTAGAGAACCGAGGGGTTCTTCCAGGCGAAGGCGATGTCTTTCAAGTGGTCACCCGTAAGCCATTTACAACAGCCGATGTCTTTACGTTTCGTACCCGGGCCGCCCGCACCGAACCGGAAAAGGTGCGCCAGGAGATGCGCAACATTTATGTAGTTCCCAATCCCTACGTAGCCACCAACATTCTGGAGCCCCGCAACCCGGTTTCACGTACCCGGCGCGGTGACCGACGGCTGTACTTTGCCAATTTACCCCCCCGTTGTACGATTCGCATTTATACCCTGGCGGGTGAACTGGTCGATGTGATTGAACACGACAGTCCGATCGACAACGGGATTGCCTACTGGGATTTACGCACGCGGGATAATATGGAGATTGCCTACGGACTCTACATCTTCCATGTTGAGTCGGAAGAGGGTACCTATGTCGGGAAGTTTGCGGTTATTAAGTAAGCTGCTGCTGATCACGGTCACGGGCCTGCCGGGCATTACGCAGAACGGTTGGGCGCAACTGGTAAATGAGGGACCGGCACGGGCCACTATTACCAAAGTGGGTACTACAGGGGCCCAGTTTCTAAAGCTGGGCGTGGGAGCGCGTCCGCTGGCGTTAGGCGGTGCCTATGTGGCGGCCGGAACGGATCTGCCCGCGCTTTACTGGAATGTGGCCGGACTGGCGTGGTTTCGGGGGGGAGCCGCCCAGTTTACGCATACCGCCTATCTGGCCGGCATCTCGTACGATGTAGCGCTGGTGGCGGTCGCGCTGGGCTCGATCGGGACCATTGGCGGTGCCCTGTACTACCTCAACTCAGGCGAGATGCTGGTGCGTACCGTCGAAGAGCCTGAAGGTACAGGCGAGCGCTTTTCGGTCCAGAACCTGGCCTTACAAGTGTCCTATGCCCGCAATCTGACAGACCGCTTTGCGCTGGGCGGATCCCTGAAGTACATTCGCGAAACTATCTGGCATAGTAGTGCGACAGCTGTCGCCGTAGATGTCGGCCTCCGTTTTATCACACCTTTTGAGCGCCTGGTGATCGGGGCCAGCATTTCGAATTTTGGGCCCAAGATGCGTATGGACGGGCGTGATATCTATTTCAGCGTCGATCCAGATCCGCAACGTCAGGGGAATGTGGAGGTGGTCAACGCAGCTTATCTGCTGGATGCCTATGATTTACCGTTACTGTTTCGGTTTGGTATGGCACTCAAAGCCATCGAAAACGAAAGCTTGAAATTGTTGCTGTTAACGGATGCGGCCCACCCCAACGACAACACCGGATACATGAATTTTGGCGCCGAGCTGAGCTTGCGAGATCTGGTCGCCTTGCGCGTAGGCTATAAGAACGCATTTGAACGGGACAGTGAGCAGGGACTGACGCTGGGCGGCGGACTGGCCCTGGTGATGGCCAGCTTGCGTGCCCGGTTTGATTTTGCCCATGCCAGTTTCGGACGGTTAGGATCAACGCGGTGGGTCAGCGTAGAGATTGCTTTCTGAAAGATCCCATGCCTATGCGAGCGCTTCTATTGGGGCTGTTGTTGATAGGGACAGCCTGGCGGCAGGAGACACGGGGGCAGGAACGTTCCGATCCCATTGAATATCCAATCACTCTGACTGCTCCTGTGCTTAAAACGGTGGCAGGCCAGACCGTCTGGGAAGCGCAGAGTGATTCGCTCCCAACCCCTTTCACAGGCGTTGTGTTGCGGGGGACGGCCCCGCCTGGCGCAGCCCTGCGCGGCTGGATCCAGCTGGGCAATCAGGCCGGCTGGCAGGCCCTGACCATCATTCGCCAACCACGCGCTGCCATCTTCTGGGCAGGTTACCGAAGCGATAGTCTCCTGTTCGTCCCCTTTATACGGATTCGATTTGAAGGGGAGGGAGCCGAGGCCTTACGGCTAATCGAAGCAGGCACCTTCAATCACCTCGACGATACGCTCCAGGGTGCGCTGAAATGGCGTCTTTTGCCTGGCCGGCCTACCGGGCATATCCGGGCCCCACGACTGATTCGGCGCAGTGAATGGGGCGCCCGTCCTTTTGTCGGGGTCCCCTCACCGCAGCCTTTCTATGACTACGAGACGTTTCACCATACGGCAGGCTTCGCCCCCCGTACCTATGCCGAAGGAATCCAGGAGGTACGTAATATTCAGCGGTTTCATCAAGAAGTACGTGGGTGGAGCGATATTGGCTACCATTTTTTGCTGGACCTGGAGGGACGCATCTATCAGGGACGTCCTTTTGCCGACGAAAGTATTCCTTTCGAAGCAGGTCCTCCTCTTGTCATCGGAGCTCACGTGGGGGGGCATAACACCGGCAATATCGGGGTGGCCATTATGGGCTGTTTTCATCCTCCTGAAGGACAGCACTGTGTCGATCTATTAACGCCGGCCGCTCGCGACTCGCTGGTGCTGTTGCTGGCCTATTTGATTGACACCTACGGTATAGATCCGGCGCACATCTTAGGACATCGAGAGTGGCCGTCCGCCTCGACCGCCTGTCCGGGGGACAATAACATGGTACTACTTCCATCGATCCGGGGGGCGGTGGCGGATCTCCTGGCGCGGGGTACGCAACGGCCGGCCGATCTGGCCGCCACGGTTACTGTAGATGAAGAGGGCGTCGTGCGGTTGCAGTGGCATTTTATTGCCATTTACAATGCGGCGGGTATGGCGATTGTGCGCGAAACACCGACTCGGGTGGACACGCTCTACCGCTCCACTTCGCTGGAGGATGGGGCGTTGGCCGACGTGACCGCTCCGGCCGCTGCTATGCTGATCTATCGTTTTGTAGTGTTCACGCCGCGTGGCTACCCTTTTGTCGTGCAGCAAGATACGGTGCAGATGCCGCATTATACGGAATGGCTACACGTTCGGGTATTTCCTTCGCCTTTCACCGTGCAGGCTCATCTGCGGTATTACTTGCGGACAACCGCCTGGGTGGAAGCAACGGTGTATGATGTGCTGGGGCGTCCGGTTCTTACGCTCATTCGGGACTATCGTCAGGCCGGATGGCATGGCATGAGCTTTCAGCCGTCCACCTCGATGAGTGCAGGCGTTTATTTTGTACAACTGCGTGCCAGTATGCTGGGCAACCGGGTTGTACGGGTGGTACAACCGGTAGTGTATGCTGGATCACCGTAGCTTCTTTCGCATTGTGGATGCCGCTGCGGCGTATCCACCCGAAATCCGCGCTACATGCCCTCAGGTGCAGGTGGCAGGCCG
>JAUZRN010000014.1 GCA_030950375.1 Rhodothermus sp.
ATGGACAGCGCGGAAGATTTTGTCGACGAGCTGTCGGTCGTCGGGGTTTTTTTCGAGCTGGAGCAGGTCGTGCTCCAGGTCTTCGAAGATTTCGCGGGTCTCGACAATAAAACTCTCGACAATCTCCCGCATCTCCTCCGAGAAAATTGGATGGGTGCTCATAGCACTATTTACTGGCTGCTATTGGTGGGGACCTCAGGTATCCGAATCTTTTTTATGGGTGTCAAACAGGCGGTCGATTTCGTCCTGCGAGGTTGGGGTGCCGCTGTTGTTGAAGAGGGCGTCGATCTCCTCCTGCGAAGCCGGGGTTGCATCTGCTTCGTCAGGGGAGAGGAACGCATTATTTTGCAAGGCTTGGAGTAAGGCATCGACCTTTTCCTGGCGGGAGCGGTCGCGGTCGTAACGCGCGTTTGGATCAAACGTCCCTTCTGGAAAGAGCTGCTGGGGCAACTCCAATCCTTCCAGTACTTCACCTCCCAGCCGCTGGATGAGTTGCGCCATACGGCGTCGAACGGACTCGATCAGATGATTGACGGCGGCCAGCTGTTGCGCGGTAATATCCTGCACCTGTAGCGAAAGCATGATCCGGTTCATACGCTCCCGCAAGGAGTTGAGGAGTTGCTGCTGCGCTTCCAGCATGGCCTGCAGCGTGGCGTAGTGCTGGTTGCGTTCTTCCAACAGCGATTGTAGCTGGTTTTGCCAGCTGGACGGCAGGTGTTGCCATAGCTGCGCGTCCTGTTGCTGCAGGGTCTGCAACGTTTCAGGCGCCGAAGCCCATGAGGTTTTGAAGGTGTCCAGATCGCGGAGCGCCTCGTCGATCAGGTCGAGGATCTCCGTGGTGGCCATTTCTGTGGCCTGGGTGACGCTCTTGAGTTGCGAGCTGGCCCGGGGCATTTTGAGCGTGCTTTCGGTCAATGAATCATTGACCTCCGAAAGCAACGGCGCAATCTCGCGCAGGAAATAGACTACTTCTTCGATGAATGGAATGGCACGTTGCCCCAGGATAAAGACGGCGCGCAGCTCATTCAGTTTAGAGAGCAGATCCTGAATGTAATGGGCAGTCATTGCAGTCTCCTCAGGTGGTTTTCAGAATCAGGTTGATCTTTTCGCGGAGCACCTCAGGCGTAAAAGGCTTCACGATATAGTTGTTGACACGGGCCTGCATGGCCGCAATCACATCCTCTTTCATGCCGCGTGTAGTTACCATCAAAATGGGCAGATTCCCAAAGCGGGCATGACTACGAATAGCTTTGGTAAGCTCCAGCCCATTCATGTTGGGCATGTTCCAGTCGGTGATGACAAAGTCGATGGAGCCCTGTTCGAGTTTTTCCAGTGCCTCGACCCCATCACTGGCTTCTACGACATCGGTGTAGCCGATCTCGCGTAGCGCGTTGCAGACGATGCGGCGCATTGTGGGTGAGTCATCGACGACCAGGAATGTCATGGCTGCACTCTTGACTTTTTAAGAGATAAACTTGGACACTTCGTACTGAAGGCGTTGTGGGTCAAAAGGTTTGGTCAGGTAAGCCTGTACGCCCAGTTGCTGGCTCTGGCTGACCAGCTCTGCATCTTCGAGCGAGGACAGCACCAGGATCGGAATATGGGCATACTCCGGATCGGAGCGCAGCGCCTGTACCAGTCCGATCCCGTCCAGCTTGGGCATGTTCAGGTCGGTAATCACCAGGTCGACAGGAACCTGGGCAATTTTTTCCAGTGCTTCCAGGCCGTCGCACGCCGTCAGCACCGTAAGCCCCTGCGCCCGCAGGGCGAAGGTGATAAACTTGCGCGCGGTGCTTGAGTCGTCGACGACCAGAACCGTCTTAGCCATGGCGTTGCGTATTGCTTTCAGCAGCTTCGCCTTCTTTGCGATATACAATGGTCTTGCCAAAACGCACCGGTTGGAAGGCCTGGCTAATGCCGTAGAGCGTTTCTGAGAATCCAATGAACAGATAGCCACCTGGTACCAGACTTCGGTAAAAACACTGCACCACGCGGCGTTTCATATTATCGTCGAAATAGATCAGAACATTAGCGCAGATGATTAAATCGAAATGCCGCATGGCATTCATAGCCGCTGTATCGGCCAGGTTAAGTACCTGGAAGCGTACCATTTTGCGAATTTCTTCGCGGAGTTGATAGCGATTGCCCCGGCGGATGAAATAACGTTGTAGATAGATGGGGGGAACGTTACGTACGGCATACTCCCCGTAGATACCTTGCTGGGCCTGCTGAAGCACCTCTGTGTTGATATCGGTACCTATTATTTCGAAGCGCATATAGGGGTAACGGGGCTGAATGCGATCCCGTAGAAAAAGCGCCAGCGTGTAGGGCTCTTCTCCGCTGGAACAGCCGGCGCTCCAGATACGCACCAGCCGCTTGGTGCGCCGCCACTCTGGGAGAATGTGTTGCTCCAGCACTTCCAGATGGGCTGGTGCTCGGAAAAAGTAGGTCTCGTTGATGGTAATAGCGTTAATCAAGTGCCGCAATTCGTCACGCGCGTGTCCGTTCTGAAGGAATTGCAGGTAGGCCCGGCCATCTGGTAAGCCCAGCTCATTCAAGCGGCGTCCCACCCGACTTTCCAGCAGGTAGCGCTTGTTATCCTGAAAATAAATGCCCGTTTTTTCGTAAATCAGCTGACGTAGCTGCTGAAAGTCGGTATCTGAAAGGACGGCCGTGTGTTGAGGACTTTGAGGTAGGCGTGCCAGCAGACTCATGGCATTGCGGGGTTGTCAGGGCTGGTAGGCAGAACTACGGCGGGCTGTACAGAGCGCATCGTCGGTGTAGTGGCGAATGGCCGGGTCGGGATCTTGAAGGCCCTGCTGAACAAGGCCAAGGAAAGCGGGGTGCTGTAGCTGGAGTCCGAGTGTGATGGCAGCCATTTTGGTTTCGGCGTCCAGGCTTTCGAAATGGGCCTGTAGAAACTGAGCGGCCTGTGGTAGCTGCAGGTCGCCTAAGCAGCCATGGGTCAGCAGGGCAATGGCAAAGCCCGCGGCTGTGTCGAGCGGCATGCGTCCCGTCTCGGCACAGCGAGCCACGCAGGCAAAGGCTTCAGGGTGTGTCGAGATGGTCTCAAACAATGCCAGATCCAGCTCGTCATGTTGTCCTGCGTGCTCCAGCATGGCTTCCATGGTGGGCACATCGAGCAGGTGACGTAGGCCACGGACGGCCGCCTTTTTGAAGTTCAGATCAGGTTCCTGAAGCATTGCCAGCAGATAGGGCCGCAACTTTTCTGGGAGCGGAGGAAGCGGTTCAGAAGCCGCCTCGTAGGCCTCAATCAGATTGTATAAGATCAGTGGGCGCACTTCCGGCGTGGCCTGTTCCAGTTGTTGCAGCAACAGATGGAGTACCTTTGGAAGTGGATAGCGTGAGAGAGCTTCGGCCGCAGCATACTGCACAACAGGATCGGGGTCGTTGAGTGCGGCTTCGATGAGGGACAGGCTTTGCATATCTCGAAACGTTCCCAGGGCTGCCAGGATATGCGGCCGTTCGGCTGGATAGAACTGGTACCGTTCCCGAAGCACCGGAGCATATTTTTGGGCTCCCAGAGCGGCCAGCGCGTCGATAGCAGCCAGCCGCACGTTGGGGTCCGGATCGTCCAGGTGGGCCGCAATATGATCGACCACGTCGGTGGCTGGAAGCTGAGCCAACACGTCGATCGCAAATTTTCGCGCATCAGCGCTGTCAGCGTCCACGTAGGGCAGGAGCGCTGGCACGGCCGGTCGACCGATGCGGACAAGTACTTCCCCGGCCAGATTGCGCACAGGCAGCTCGTTATGCTGGATCAACGGGGCAATTGCGCGCGCGGCTGCTTCGGTGCCAATCGCAACCAGATGCTCGGCCGCTGCTTCTCGGATGCCTGGATCAGGATCCTGAAGGCAATGGGCAGCGACCGGAATGGTCTCTTCCTCCGAATGGCGGGCTAAGAATTCGGTCAGCGTATCCAGCCGGACGGCCGGATCTGGATGCTGCAGCCCTTCAGGCAAAACTGGCGACCTCATGCTTGGTGGCGAGGAATAAATTCACGTCGTTTACGACTCAGCGGCTTCTTGGAGCGGTTGCAGCCGATGCTTTTCTTCTTCGGATAGAATGCGCTCTAAGTCCAGCAGGATGAGCAAGCGATCTTCCAGCTTGGCCACCCCTGTGATGTAGTGGGCGTCGATGCCGATGGCCAGTTCCGGGGGCGGCTCAATGACACTCGCATCCACGCGTAACACTTCTCGTACGGCGTCGACCATGAAGCCGACGATCTTGTCGCCCAGTTCGACGACAATGATGCGTGAGTTTTTATCCCGTTCGCGCTGAGGTAGGTTGAAACGTTTGCGTAGATCGACAACGGGCACGATTCGCCCGCGGAGGTTGATAACCCCCTCAACGAATGCAGGGGCATTGGGCACACGTGTGATGTCAACCGGGCGAATAATTTCCTGCACGTTCAGGATGTCGACGCCGAACTCTTCCTTCTCAATCAGAAAGCTGACCAGTTGGAGCAGCTGGGTGCTGGTAGCGGTCTGTTGCTGCATGGCATACGATAGGGTTAGCTCTGAGCACGATAACCTTTCGGCTACCATATCGGCCGGAAGCAACACTTCTTTAGCGGAGTATCAGGCGCTTTTAAACAAAAGCCCCCGGCCTATGAAAGCCGGGGACTTGCAGCAAAGCCACCTCAGGGGCGCTTATCGTTTGAGCTGGACGAGCTCCTGGAGCATTTCGTCGGAGGTCGTAATGATCCGGGCCGAGGCCTGGTAGCCGCGCTGGGTAACAATCATGTCCGTGAATTCGGTAGCCAGGTCTACGTTACTCATTTCAAGCGTCCCGGCTACGATCACCGTACGGTTGAGCTCAGTGCCGGCCCGGCCCAACGTCAGGTCGCCGGAAGCGCTGGTCAGGCTCCAGAGATTATCACCTTCCTGTTGCAGACCGTTGGGATTCTTAACAATACCCAGCGCCAGTTGATAGATCTTTTGCTGGTGACCGTTGGAGAAGTTGAGCTCAACAATGCCCTCCTGGTTGATGCTGAAACCGATCAGGGTGCCCGGAGGCACGCCATCCTGGTTACGCACCGAAACCGTAGTGGAACCGGCAAACTGGGTGAGGGCATCGTTTTCATCGGCAAAGTTTAACGTAAACGTTTCAAAGGTACCGTCCCCATTGATATCCCATTCAAACGTTGCGGTCAGGGATCCGCTATCTGGTCCGGTAGTTGGGTTGCCATCAAGGTCAATAGTTCCGTCGCTGTTAAAAGAAAGGGTACCGGTTTGAGGGTTACCATTGCTGTCCAGAATCGGGTTGTTATTAGCGTCGAAGATCTGCCATTGCCATTCATTGTTGTTGGTTTTTGTGAATTCAATAATGATCGTTTGCGTTCTCCCCTGCGAGTCGTAGACAATGGTTGAAATAGTCTGGGTGTCTCCGACAAGGGCTTCCGCACTTAGATTGCCGCGTATAAAGATATTTTCCGTTTGTTTGGGGGGAGAAGTGGCACTGAGCGGAATACGCACATCTTCCAGCGAAGCGGATCGCAGTGTTTCACCCTTTTCGTCGAAGGCCCAGCCCTGCACCTGCAGGCCAGTGTTGGTTACCAGTTCGCCAAACCGATTGACTGAAAAGTTACCGGCACGTGTCAGATAGATACGGTCGCCACCACGAACGACAAAAAAGCCGTCGCCGTTGATGCCCAGGTCGGTGGCTACGCCCGTGTTTTCGAGAGCGCCCTGGGCGAAATTGACGTCGATGGACCCTACAGCCACGCCCAGGCCTACATAGGCGGGGTTGATGCCGCGGCCGCCAGCGGTGCGCCCTACGCCCAGCAGGGTCTGCCCGAGCAGTTCGTTAAAGGCGGCGCGGCCGCGTTTGAAGGCCGTAGTGTTGACATTGGCAATGTTGTTGGAGATGACGTCCATGCGGACCTGATGGCTTTTAAGTCCGGAGACGCCGGTGCGAAGTGAGCGAACCATGGCTGTTCCTCTTGGTTGGTTAAGTTAATGGATGATTTACTCGAGCGTCGGTCGATCAGCTCGAGCGACCGGCATCCCAGATGGGGCCTGCCGGTAGTTGACTTCAGGGATTACAGGAGGTAAGCACTGTCAATCTGAGTGAAAATCCGCTGGTGCATTTCCTGACGGCCGAGGGCTGTCACCACGGTACGGTTGGTGACGCTTACAATGAAGGCAGCCTCTTGGTGCAATACCAGTGCTTCGCGTGCGCCTTTGGCCGACAACTCCTGCACGGCGCGAGTAAGTTGTCGGGCTAAAACGTCGTCAAAGGCGATACCGCGTTGGGCAATGCGCTGACGAGCATGGGCGGACAGGCGCACGCCTATCTCCGGTGTCTGCACCTGGCGCAGCGCCTCGGCGAATGATGTTGTGGGTGGATCGTGCGTGCGTGGTGCCTGCGATGGGAGATCTACCCTCCCCGGCACAGGCTGCACGCGCGCTGCCAGTTCCTGTACGTTCATGGTTGTAGAGGGATGATGGAGGATGCCATATACTTTATCATCCTGATTCCACGCCACGAACCGATTGCATGGGGACCGAGCGGTCGCCAATCCATAGCAGGATTCCCTCAGGGCCAAACGTCACACGGGTTACACGTCCACGTACAAAAGAACGAGCGGCTACCGTTTCGCCGTCACCATTGGCGGCAAGTACCTCGATGGTGTAGGTGCCGGCGGGAAGCGTCTCGCCGTCCTCGTTACGACCGTCCCATTCCACGTCATATTCTCCGGCTGCGCGCGGGCCCAGATAAAGCGTGCGTACTACCTCGCCGGCTTCATTGCGAATCTGGATACTGACCTGTTGCGCCGCGTCACTGAGTTCGATCCGGAAAGCCACAGGTTCTTTGCCGCCCCAGGTGAGCTGATCGCCTTCAGCTTCGATCACCTTACCCACCAGTCCGGCTGCCACGCTATTATGAATACTCTGGGCCAGCGCACTGTAGGCGTTGGTCTGGGCCGCCAGCGTTTCGTTGATTCCGATGAGCTGCTCTACCGTGGAAAACTGAGCCAGCTGCGCCGCAAATTCGCGACTGTCCATCGGATTGATAGGATCCTGGTAGCGCAACTGGGTTACCAGCAGGCGCAGAAAGGCCTCCCGGTCCAGCTCCTGATTAGGAGGTGCCGGTGTACCGGGGGTATACTGCTGGGCCTGTTGACGAATTTCGTCGATGGGAGCAATCAGGGAAGGCATGGTGACGCCGGTTTAGCCGATCCATTCATGATGACTGCCGGGGCGAAGGATCCGGGCACGGGAGGATTCTGTGGGGGAGGGTGCGGACGCATCCGAACCCGAAGCAAGCGGTGTACCATGTGGGGACGTTTGGGAAAAAGCCTGCCGCTGACCTCCCTGGTCACCGCCACCAGCGAGCGAAAACTGTACGGCCGTCTGGTACTGCGCCTGCAGGGTTTCCTGAATACGGTCGGCGTGCGCAGCCACCAGAGCCCGTAGCTGAGGGTCACTGAGGTGGACGGAAACCGCTATATGATCGGGTCTACGCCGCGTCTCAACGCGTAACATACCCTCACCATTGGCCAGTTCTACCTCGAGAGCTTGGCCGTCAAAGTGTTGCCGTATACGCTCGGCATAGGCTAATGCCATCTGGAACCAGGCCGCTGTGCGGATTGCCTGGGGCAATGTTCTGGCCGGTGGAGGTAAGGAAGTCTCCTGCGTTGAGACAGTCCCCGACCGCTCAGCCGTGTCCAGCACAAGCTGTGCGTCCCCTGGATCCAGGGAAATGTCCCAGTCTCTGTCCTTTAAGGGAGCTGGTGTCGTCTGGGTATTTTGGGGGGTTGTGGTGTCAGGGGTTGGGGAAGGTTGTGCAGGTGCATGGGAAGAAGTTGCCGCTGGGGTTTGTGGTTGGGTGGGTGTGGTGGATGTGGGTTGAGGGTTTGTTGGGGGGGAGGAGGTTGGATTGGCGAGGCGTGTGTAGGGATCGGAGGGAGTAGGGGTGGTTGTGTGGGTTGATGTGGATTGGGTTGTGGTTTCTGGTGTGGCGACGGCTTTTGTATTGGGAGCATACCGATCAGTGACAGCTTCTAACTGCACGTCAACCGCTTCGCTGGCATTCTGAAGGGATCGTGTCTGGTCCGGATGAACGTTTGCTATCTCCGGATGAACGTTTGCTATCAGAGGCTGTGGGCCCTCTTCGGGGGGCGTAGCCGGGAGGTGTGCCGGAGAAGAGGATTGCATGGTGGTTGTTGCCAGTGAGGATGGCTGATCATTGGCGTGTGGGGCGGGCGTAAGGGAGGTGTATTCCAGCGCTTCCGCTGAGGCGGTCGGCGGGTTGGCGGGCATTTCCAGCAGGAGTGGCGCGTTGGAGGCAGACGGATAGGCAGAGCCTGGCGCTTTTCGAAGCGAAGTTGGGGTAGTTTCGAAGGAAGCAGAAGGGAGCGTAGCATTGGCCGGGTTGGGTTCCTGCAGTAAGGCGGAAGGAAGGATGAGGGCGGAGGGCAACATGGACGGCTCGGAGGCAGGAGTGGCCGTGTCAGATCGCCGTTCCGCATGTTCAGAGGTTGAGGACGCAGGTGTATCAACCTGCATATGTAGGGCGATCGCTTCCTGTGATGGAGCGACAGGGCTTTTGAATGAAGAAGTACGGGGCAAAGTGGACAATTCGGAAGACTCCGCATTTTCCGAGGGTGTGATAAACAGGGCCAGTGCTGTCTCCAGCAGTCGGGTAAAGCGGCGAGATAGCCCATTTTTTGAGACCTCAGCGGAGGAGGACGATGCTGTTTCTGAAGCAGTGGACAACAATGGCAACAGTTTCATGGCCCGTTATGGGTTAGGGTGACTGGCTTCCAACCGAGGTTAAGGAGGGCTGGGGGGTGTCGGATTTTTGCAGGAGGCGGTTGACCAGGCGTGCGGCCTGGTCGGGTGGGAGCGATTGTAGTAAAAGGGTACGTCCGCGCCCCTGCGTTTCCAGATAAAGCAGATCCAGAATTTCAGGGGAAAGCTGGCTCAGCAGTGCGCGCCGCTGACTGTCTTCCAGGCGCGTGATGGTGGCTGCCAACTCCTTGGCCTGAACTCGCTTGGCTTCCAGTGCCGTGAGTCGTTGCTGAATTTGTGAGAGCTGCTGCTGGGTTTGCTGAAGCAGCTGGTATAGCGAAGTAATCTGACGCTGCAGGCTCCAGATGGAATCGCGTAGCTGATGTACGGTGTCTCGGATGGCTGCGAGGGAGTCGGCCAGCAATTTTTCAGTATCTGGCCGCAGAGCAGCTAACAGAGAATCGGCCCCTAAGGAATCGATTTGCGCAGATAGTTGACGCAGGCTATCGAGCTGTTGTTGTACCTGCTGGACACGCTGGGGGGCGACGTAGGGCATGGCGAAATACATGCCCACGACACCGACAACGAAGAAGATCAGGGCCAGCAGTATGCGAAGCACAAGTTTCATGACAGACGCTGCTGCAGCTTACGGACATAAGCACCTGTAGCCTGCTCGTCGATCCAGGCATGCTCGGCAGCTGTTTCAGCTTCTCGGTAGCGTGCGTATTGCCGTTCGCGCAGTCGCTCGAGTGATTCTTCGGCCTGGCGACGCTCCAGCACCAGGGTACGGGCCTCGGCTTCCTGGTGCCGTAGCTGTTCAAGTTGTTGCTCCAGCCGAAGCAGCTGCCGTTGGGCTTTTAACCAGTAGGCCTCCTGGCGACGCAACTGCACTGGATCGGTGGTCGAAGCGTTGGCTGCCAGTTCGCGCTGAAGCTGCGCCAGCTGCTGGCGCGCTGCTTCGATGCGCTGCTCCAGCTGTGAGCGTTCTTGCTGGAGGCGGATCAGCGCTTCGATGGCTTGTTCGGTCTGATGTTTTCGCAAGCGCAGTACACTTTGCAATGAGAAACGGAATTTCTTGCCAGGCATAGGGTACAACAGAGGGCTGCTATGGCGATTGCAGGGTGTCTACATGTTTATGCAAAAGGTCGGCCAATTTACGAGGCACGGTCGGGCAGCTTGCGCATCAGAGCGGCCAGCTGTTCGATCGGGTCATCGGCTACCTCTTCGACATCCTGGCGTAAGAAGGCCATAAGGGCGTCATGTGCCAGGATAGCCCGATCAATTTCCGGACGCGTGCCCATTTCGTAGGCGCCAACGCGAATCAAATCTTCGGCTTCCTGATAGGTCGCCAGCAATCGGCGTGCTTCTTCAGCCAGGGCTCGATGTTCAGGGGTGGTGACGCGTGGCATAACGCGGCTGACGCTCTGCAGCACGTCGATTGCCGGGAAATGGTGGGCATGGGCCAACCGACGGGAAAGCACGATATGACCATCAAGAATACCGCGGACGGCGTCGCCAATTGGATCATTCATGTCGTCGGCATCCACGAGCACCGTAAAAATACCCGTGATGGTGCCATGCTCTCCAGGTCCAGCTCGTTCCAGCAGGCGTGGCAACATGGCAAAGACGCTGGGCGTGTACCCGCGGGTCGTAGGGGGTTCACCAACGGCCAACCCGATTTCTCGCTGGGCCATAGCGACGCGTGTGATTGAGTCCATCATGAGCAATACATCCATACCCCGATCCCGAAAGTATTCGGCAATGGCCATGGCGACGCTGGCTCCTTTGACACGACTCATAGCGGCTTGATCGCCGGTCACAGCGACCACGACCGAACGCTTGAGCCCTTCTGGTCCGAGATTGTCGGCAATAAATTCCTGCACTTCACGGCCACGCTCTCCGATCAGGGCAATGACGTTCACGTCGGCACGGGCCCGTCGTGCAATCATGCCCAGCAGGGTGCTTTTGCCGACGCCTGAACCCGCGAAAATACCGATGCGCTGCCCACGTCCCAGGGTGAGAAAAGCATCAATGGCGCGGATGCCAGTAAACAGCGGTGTGTCGATCATACGCCGCATGAGGGGAGGCGGCGGATCGTTATGAACCGGCTGTTCATCGGTAACCATCAAAGGGCCCTTGCCGTCGATGGGACGGCCATTAGCGTCGACGACGCGGCCCAGCATGGCTTCACCGACGCGGATGGTCAGTGGCAGGGCAGAAGGCTCAACCAGGTAGCCGGCCCGCAAGCCTCGGGTCTCTTCAAGTGGCATCAGAATCGTTGTACGACCGCGCAGGCCGACAACTTCGGCCTTGATACGTCGGGCGCCGGGCTGCTGTCCTTCATGGATATAGCAGAGTTCCCCGACCGCCGCGGGTAGGTCGGAGGCCTCAATCAGAAGCCCGACGACACTCTGAACTTTGCCAAAATGGAGCGGACGTGGGGGATGCTTCCGTACCTGCGCCAGACAATGTGCCACAAAGGAGTCGGAGGGCGAACCGGGTATGTCAGGGGGTTTAAGCATCGGCATCGTTGGGGAATGACGATGAATGGGAGGGTGTAGAAGCGTCGGGCGACGTAAGGCCCAGTTGTTGCCGCAAACGCTGGAGCATTTCCTGGCGAATCCGACGTTGCATAGCCGCCGGCGTCTGGACGATCCAGTCGCCTTCGCTCAGGCCTGGATTAAGATCCCAGTGCAATTCAGGATGGCGACTTTCCAGCTGGCTGATGATGCCCTGTTCTTGAAGGCGTAGAAAATCGACAGGATGTATGGAGATTTCCAGGGGAGCCTCGCGGGCTAACTGTTCAATCGCCTCTGTCAGCGCGCGGGCCGAGATGCCCTTTATGCTTTCCGGAAGGGGGGCATCCAGGAGGGTTTCGGCGACTTCAATAGCCAGCTCAACCAGCATGGGCTCCAGCTGGCGGATATACTCCGCCCAGGCCCGGCGTAGTCGTTCCAGTTCTATGGCGAGCTGTTCCTGTAATGCCTGAAGGCGTGGGGCCCACTCTGCTTCGGCTGCATGGCGACCAGCGGTTTCTCCTTCGGCACGTGCGCGAGCGGTAGCCTCTTGAAGGCGTTTTTGCCACTCGGCTTCAATCGCAGCACGTAGGGCGGCTTCATCCACCTTCTGATCGGATTCTGGCTCGTCGGAGGGGGCTTGGTCGGCCACAGGTGGGAGGCGGAGCACTTCGTCTTCCTGCGTCCATACTTCCTGGTCGAGCTCGATGGGCTGAGCGTGGTGCGCCTGATCGCGGCGTAGGAGCCCCCGATGGGGAAACTCTGAGCCTGAGGAGTGTTGTTCTGGCTCTGGGGCGACAACCTGTTGCCGCGACAGACGCTTCGAGGGGCGTTGCGTCTGTGCCTGGTGGGTCGGGGGGGTAGTCTGTGTAGCGAGAAAATCGGCCAGCGAAAGAATACGAGGGCGTGCGGACATAGGCTGTAGCTTAGATTACCATTTCCTGGCTGTTGCGCGAAAGCGTAATTTCCTCTTGTTCTTCCAGACGCTGAGCAGTTTCGAGGATGCGGCGTTGTGCTTCGTCGACATCGCGCACGCGTACAGGGCCCATCAGCTCCAGCTCTTCCTGGATCATCTGTGCAGCGCGTTCGCTCACGTTGCGCAGAATCTTTTCTTTGAGTTCGCTGGATGCCGCCTTGAGGGCCAGGGCAATGTCTTTCTGGTCGACTTCAGTCAACAGCCGCTGCATGTCGCGATCGCTGATATGGACCAGATCGTCAAAGGTGAACATGAGGGCCTTGATCGAGGAGGCCAGTTCCGCATCGCGCTCACGGAGCGCATCCAGGATAGCCCGTTCCACGGTGCGACTGGTGCTATTGAGGATTTCGGCCACCTTTTCGATGCCGCCGGAAGCGCTCAGCTCAGCACCAAAAACTGAGCTGATGTGTTGCCGGATGACGTCTTCAATATCGCGGAGCAATTCCGGAGACGTTTTCCCCATGGTAGCCAGTCGGTACATGATCTCGGTGCGTAGTTCTTCAGGCAGGTTGGCAATGATGTCGGCGGCCTTACGTGCATTGAGATGGGCCAGAATCAGCGCAGCTGTCTGGGGATGTTCGTTCTGAATAAAGTTCACCAGCTGGGTGGTTTCTACCGTTTGCAGCAGATGGAAGGCGGAGACCTCCATAGCGGCTTCGACGCGCATGAGGATTTCTTCGGCCCGGCGGGGACCCAGGGCGGCCTCCAGTGCTTCGCGGGCAAACTGAAGTCCTCCCTGTGCAATGTAATCGTGGGCCATAGCAGAGTCGCGGTAATCGAGCAGGACGGCCTCGACAACGTCACCACTTACGTTGCGCATACGTGCAATTTCAATGGAAATCTTTTCTACTTCATCATCGCGCAGGTACTTGAGCACTTTGCTGGCTGCCTGCGTCCCCATGGCGATGAGCAGTACAGCCGCCTTCTGGGCACCGCTTATGTTGTGCTGCGTCAGTTCTGGTCCCTGTTGCGTTTGCTGCTGGATATCCTGCATGTTCGCCATGGCTTTCCGTTCATTTTTAGTCCTGCATATCGGCTACCAGCCAGCTTCGGATGATTTCGGCTGCTTCTTCAGGCTTTTCGTTGACCTGCTTCTGGACCTCTTCGAAAAGGAGGTGTTTGGCTTTCAAGCGTGCTTTTGCTTCGGCCGAAAGGCGGCTGGTATAGATGTCATCAATAAGCACCAGCTCATCCTCTTTACCGGCCTCCAGACTATGGGTTGCGTCGCCGTGAAGCTCACCCGACACATGCCCGGAAGCATGCAGGGCGCTTTGATCGACACGACCAATGAGTACCTGGGTCTCGCCAGCTAATTCGCTCATGCGGTGGACGAGGGCCCGGAGTAGCCAGACGGCCAGCCCAAGCGCCAGCAGCATGAGGCCATAGCGAAGGTAAAGATGCAGCTGTTCCTGGCGGCGTTGTTCACGGAGTTCCTGAGCGATCTGGTCATCGATCTGCGTGTCAAAACGGGTTTGATGAATGGCAAAACGATCGCCGCGCTCCGGCCGAAAACCAACAGCGTTTTTGACCAGCTCTTCGATTTGTTTCAGCTCGTCTGGGGTATATGGACGGGGCTGGAGCGTACCATCTTCTCCTGGTTCAAAACGCTGATTGAGGATGACAGAGATTGTCAGATATTCGATGTCACCTCCGTTTTGCTGGATGCGCTCGACTGTTCGGCTCAGCTCGTAGTTTCGCACCATGGAGCTGGCCGAAGCACCCTCCCCGCCGGGTGCGGACTCTTCCAGGCGCTCTTCGCTGATAACCGTAGCGCTTTCGGGATCAATCAGCTGACGTTCGGTAACTGTCTGGTCGAAGTTCAGCGTTGCCGAGACGCGTACGATCGCATTGCCCGGGCCCAGCACACGGTCGAGCATGGACTGGCCTTTTTCGGTCAGGTGGGCTTCGAGGGCCTGGCGCAGCTTGAGCTGGGTACTGCTCAGCGTCAGTTCAGGATTGCCGGCGTCGGGGTTGGAGAGCAGGTTGCCACGCGCGTCCAGGACCGTCACATTAGCTGGATCAAGGCCTTCCACGGCGCCAGCCACCAGGGCCGTAATGCCATCGATTTGTTCTTCGGTCAACCGAGCGCCACTTTTGAGCGATAGTAATACCGAGGCACTTGGTGCCACCTGCGTTTCACGAAAAGGGCTACGCTCGGGCAATACCAGATGCACTTTGGCCAATTCGACCTGTTGCAGACTCATGATGGTGCGGGCCAGCTCGCCTTCGAGCGCGCGCTTATAATTCAGGCGCTGCATGAAGTCGGTCATGCCTAGGGTATTCTGATCAAACAGTTCGTAGCCGACCGGCCCGTCATTGACCACGCCTTCGCTGGCAAAGCGCAGGCGCAACTCATAGACACGGTCGCGAGGGACCCAGATCGCAGTACCGCCTTCTTTGAGCTGATAGGGAATGTTTTCTTCCTGCAGTGTTTCGACAATGCGGCTGGCATCGGAAGGGGCCAGGCCGCCGAATAGCAGGGCATACTCCGGACGGCCAGCCCAATATGCAATCCCCAGCAATAGCAAGATACTGCTAATCGTGACGACACCCAAGGCCATCCGCTGGCCAGGGGTGAGCCGACTCAAAAACTGCCTGAGTTGCTCGAACATATTGGTACGACGCACTACGACTACCTGTGGCGGGAATCATGGATGGAGCAATGGCCAGCGTGTGACCATCAGGACATCAAATCTGGGTGCGCATCAGCTCCTGGTAGGTTTCCAGCAGACGATTGCGAACTTCCGTCATAAGCTGGAAATAGAGCCGCGCCTGGTTCATGGAGATCATGACTTCGTGTAGATTTTCCTGCTCACCGGCAATAAAGGCTTCCACCTGTTCATCGGCTGCTTTCTGGGCGCGGTCGACTTCCTGGATAGCCTGGGCCAGTGTATCGGCAAAGCCTCCGTCAACCGTTTCACGGGATCGTGGGGCAGGTAGCTGCCCGTCATCTTGCGCCCTTAACTGCTGAAGTCGCTGTAATTCAGCCACGTTCATGGCGGAAGCAAACGGTTAGCCCTTTACGTCTAACTGACTACCTAAAGTCCCAGGTTGAAGCGTTTGCAGGGTTCGATTGGGGCCATAAAGTCGTAAGGTGAGTTTTTCGGAAGGCGGAAAGTGACGTTGAATCCACCGCCATTCTTCCTGGGTCACGCCATCAGGCCGGCTGGCCTGATGTGTCGAGGGTTCAGGAGGTTGAGCAGAAGGAACCGTTGAAGGCGCGGTATTAGCGCGCTGCTTGGAAGACAAATCCGAAAAGTTTGGGCGCGAAGGCCAGTTGTGGATACGCAGGTCCATAGGGTTATGCGGTCGTCAATGGGAAGGTTGAACGGATTTCTAAGTGGGGAAAAGCATGCAGGTCATAGTCCTGCACAAACCGGGAAAGCTCAGGGGGAAAGTAAACGAGGTAGCGTCTGATGCGCTGTTCCCAACGGGTGCCCCAGGCCCGAGCCACACGTTGCGCCTGTTTGCGCGATGTGTAGGCGATGCCGCAGGGGCCGACCAGGCCACCCAGCGTCTGGGCCAGGGGGCATTGTCGGGCATGGCGGGGTCGGCCTGTCGGCAGTTGCTGCAAGGGGGCCCTGCCCAGCGCCCGGCGGGCCAGGTTCACCTGTTGAAGTACGGCTTGCTCCCGTGGACGCAACAGGCGCAGAAGCCCGTGCGTCAGCCAATGTCGGATTCGGTTCGACATGTTTAGATTTCCAGCGTTCGCTTGATCATTTCTTTCGCCGCCTGGATGGTGGAGAGGTTGGCCTCGTAGATGCGATTCGCCGAGATCAGGTGGGCCATCTCCTCCACCACGTTCACGTCAGGATAGGCTACGTAACCATTGGCATCGGCATGGGGGTGGGTTGGATCGTATTCGTAACGCAGCCGTAGCGTTTCTGTGATGGTTGTTTCAGGACCCAGCTCGGCTTCCGGTAATCGTGGTAGAAGCGATGGTGATGCACTGTGGCGGGGGTCTGTCGTGCGCGGTGCGGTACGTAATCGGCTGAGCAGTTCATAGAAGCGCTGGGTGGGGACTTCGGGAGTGGTATGGACAGCGCGTTTGATCGCATAAGGAGTTCCCTGGTCAGTGCGCGTTGTGGCTGCGTTAGCAATGTTTTCGGTGGCCGCACTCATGGCTATCCGCTGAGCCTCCAGGCCGCGTGCGGCTGTTCGGAAGAAGGAAAAGATGCGTGCAGGCAGGGGCATGGCAGCAGACGTTGTTTTATTAACCGGTGCGTCCGGTAATTGCCGTCCGCATCAGGTCGAAATAATCACGCAAGGCCCGTGCGGTTAGCTGCGTGCGCAGCTGGGTATCGGCCAGCTCCATCAACTCGTTTTCCAGAATGGGGGGCGTCTCTTCAATCTGCATACGTGGTGTTACTTCTTCCGGGCGACGCAGGCCAGGAATCCGATGACGTACTTCGCGTAGCGTTTCCTCAAACGAGACGCTCATGCGTTGATATCCAGGGGTATCCAGATTGGCAATATTGCTGGCCAGCGCCTTCAGGCGCCAGGTATATGCCTGCATGGCGTGGCGCAATAATTGGAGCTTGGCAGGTTCCATCGTGGCCCCCATTCGTTTTAAAACCAGCATGCGCTGTTGCGCCAGATCAACCACTGTGCCAGGACTTAAGAACCTGCGGGGCGAGCCGATACGACCGGATTAAGCCCGTGAGGTGTGAGCCGTGCAGGCAGCGAAAGTAAACGCGACGGAAAAACTTGCCGAGCGTTAGCAGCAATACGGTGAAACAGCAAACGTAGCAGGTCGGCATGCGATTTGTCGCGCCTTTGAGCGTTCAAATTTCGATGTACTCAGGAAGCGGGCAGAGGTGGTCGGTCTGGCAAGGACCGAAACGTTAACCCCTGAAGTTGCCCACGTTGTTTATGGCTTCTCCAACGGAAAGGAGGGCAAGTGCGCAGGAAACGCCAGACGAATTGCTGGCCAATCTGGTGCAGGTACTGGCCCATCGCTTACGGGGGCTGATTACCAGCATTGAAGGATTTACAGATTTGCTGGCCGATACGCTGGTAACCCCCGAACAACGCGAGTTGGCGCTACGTGTTTTTGAGAGCACGGCCTCAATCGAACGGATTCTCTCTGAATTGCAATGGTATAGCCGACCGTTGCAACTGATGCCTGGACGGCGTCCGTTGCGTGTCTTGCTGCAAGAGCTGCTGGTAATGCTTGAGGAAGGCGAGGCGGCGCGTGTAGCGCTTGATCTGCAGCTATCCGGGCGATTGCAGGTGCGCGCCGATGCCATGTTGCTCCGACAGGCGCTTTTTATGTTGTTGAAAAACGCACTGGAAGCCACGGGACCGGCAGGTACGGTACAGTTACGTGTGCTGGGTGCGTCGCGTGCGATTCGTTTCGAAGTCTGGAATGCGGGCTATATGCCTCCTGAGGTAGCCGAACAGATTTTCGTACCTTTCTTTACCACCAAGGCACAAAATCTTGGAATTGGCCTGCCGATTGCACGACGTATTGTCGAGGCCCATGGAGGCACCGTGTATCTCGCGGTGAACGATCCGGATCGTGGTATTTGCCTGGCGTTAATTTTACCGCAGCCTGAGGATGTGACGCCTAACGATGGCGATGGCTTGGTTTAGAATCCTGTAGCGCTTATCTTGCGTTTACCCGAGCAAACGTTTCACTAGATTCAGTCAGTGGCCACCATGGCAGCGCCCCAGCGCGAAGTCCCCCACATTCTATTGGTCGATGACGAACATTTACTGCATACGCTTTTTGAGCGGCTATTTACACGGCATGGCATGCGCCTGACCAGCTGCTACAATGCGTTGAAGGCGATGGAGGTGCTGAAAAAGGAGGCCCATGCTTTTGACCTGGTCATTACGGACTTCAAAATGCCGGATATGGACGGGCTGGAGTTGCTCGCCTATATCCGAGAGGAACATCCTGATCTCCAGGTGATCATGATCACGGCGCATGCCAATGTGCAGCATGCAGTCCGGGCCATGCAGAACGGGGCGATTGACTATATCCCCAAGCCGTTCTCCACAGAGGAGCTAGTCGAACGGGTGCAGGCTGCTCTGGCGCGACGTCGCGCACGGCAGGAAGCGCAACCGTCTGCCCGTCCTGCACGGCGCCGCAGAAAGTTTACCCTTGAATATGTTGGGGAGCATCCTACGATTCAACGGTTGAAAGCGATGCTGCCGCGCGTGGCCGCCAACAAGGCGCCTGTATTCATTCAGGGCGAAAGCGGTACCGGCAAAGAAATTCTCGCCCGACTGATTCACCAGATGAGCGATCGCGCCGAAGGGCCATTCGTGGCGATTAACTGTGCGAACCTGCCCCATGAACTTGTCGAAAGCCATTTGTTCGGGCATCGGAAGGGGGCGTTTACCGGAGCGATCGAAGACATGACCGGGGCCTTTGAACGGGCAGACGGTGGCACCCTGCTGTTGGATGAAATTACAGAAATTGATCTGGCCATTCAGGCCAAGCTGCTACGGGTGCTTCAGGAGAGCGAAATTCAAAAAGTAGGATCTACAGAGACACGTAAGGTAGATGTGCGCGTCATTGCCACCAGCAACCGTGATCTGGGAGAAGCCATCGCCAAAGGACAGTTTCGCGAAGACCTGTACCATCGACTGAGTGTGTTTCCTCTGAGTGTCCCCCCGCTGCGGGAGCGTCTTTCAGACATTCCCCTGCTGGTGGCTCACTTTATCAAAAAGTACTGTGCATTGTACGGCCTGCCGCCTAAACAGGTGGCGCCGGCGCTGATGGAGCGTTTTATGCGCTACCACTGGCCGGGTAACGTACGTCAACTGGAAAACTATGTGCAGCGTGGCGTGCTGTTGTCGGCCGATCGCTCGGTAATCGAAGAAGAAGACGTTTTCAACGACTTTTTTGCCGATGCCGAGCCGGCCCGCCACAAAGCACAGGAGCAAGAAGAACTTCTGGCGCGCGTGCAGACGATTGAAGAGATGGAGCGGGAAATGATTCTGCGCGCGCTGAAAGAGACCAATAACAACCAGCAGCTGGCCGCACAAAAACTGGGGATCAGCGCCCGCACGATTCGTAATAAACTCAAGCGCTACCGCGAGCAGGGCCTGATCTCCTGAACGGAACGGCTACTGCTGCGGTAGGCTGTCGGCGAGCATCTCTTCCACAATGCGTTCCGCAATTTCCTTAATGATGGCGGGCTGCTGATAGTAGCCAGACTGTAGATGACGGAGGATGGCAGCTACACGCTCAGGACTAATGGAGGGGACGCTGCGTAGGGCCTGACGTGCAAATTCAAGGTCGGCAGTCTCCTCTGCCTGCCGTGCGGCCGTGCGCGCTGCTTCTGACAGATCTACCCGATCAGCGGTGTTTGGCGCCGACGGTGTTTCTGTACTACGTCTTCCTACGTCTTGCGCGCCATTCAGCGTTTCGCGCTGCAGCGGATCAAGTCGCTGCGATCCACCCGCCTGAATGTCCCGAATATCCATAGGTTTTCTGCTTGATTGAAAACCACCCCTCCTTCTGCATTCATAAATATCGGCTATTCCAATAGAAAAGTTAAGCCTTTCTCCTTAGCCGTGCAAGCCGGTTCGCAGGAGGCTTCGCTTTGCCGCTGTTTCGTCCTGATACTGACGGCGAGCCTGCTTGTACTGTTCTAATTCTACCAATGCATGCGTTAAACGTTGTTCAGCTTCGGCCAGCAATGTACGTAGCCGACGGTACTGGGCCATCAAGGCGACGCGTAACACTTCCCACTCGGGATCAAAGCTGTCAGGCGGTTCATGCGCGCGGAGTTGTTCAATCAGGGCACCCCGCTGTCTAACCAGCTCATGGAGTTGTTCAAATTGCTGGTTAACCAGCGCCTCCTCAATTTTTTCACCCAGCTCCAAGAGTTTGCGGAGCAACGACAGTGTCTCGTGTGTCGACATGACTTGTTGAATCGATTAAGGGTGTCGCTTAGCTAACGTCTGATAGAAGTGGGCCTAAAAAAGCGTGCCACCCCTGAAAAGGAAGCCGCCGAGGAACTGTTGTTGTCCCTGAAACAGGGCAATCGTTTCCTGCAGGCGGGCAAACTGTGCCCGCAACTGTTCCTCGCGTCGAGCCAGTTGGTCTTCTAAAGCGACAATGCGGTCGTCCAGGCGGCGGATGCGCGCTTCAATAGAGTTCTGCCGCTGGTCGATGATGCCGCCGGTCTTAACATACGCTTCCAGGTATGTAAGCAGACGTGTAGCAATCCCGTCGCTTCCAGAAAACAGGCTTTCGACAGCTTGCGGGTTACGCTCAACGGCAGCCAGCAAGGCGCTTTCATCGGTCAGCGAGAGTGTACCATCGTCGTTGATCGTAATGCCCAGATCGGTGATATAATGGGGACCTTCGGTAGGCTGACCGCTTACTTTTCGGACAACCTCGTTACGAAGCGTAAACCGCAGGCCTGAAAAAACCGGATCCCCGGCAAAATCCCCCCGCGTTCCTGTATCACCATCGATGTTGCTTTTGCCAGTCAGATAGACCAGCACCTCGTTGTATTTTTGAATAAAATCCTCGATCTGGGCTTTGATATTTTCTATATCTGGCGCAATGGTAAACTCAGCGGGTGCTGTGCTGACCTGCTTGAACTCCAGCGTAACGCCTGCCAAGGCATCGGTCACCCGATTGGCATCGCGGTAAAGCGTTAAGCCGTCTAAGACGAATTGGCTGTTGAGTTCAGAGTTCGTTTCGCTGGTACCTACATATTTGACCTGGCCCCCTCCGGTGCCCGTAGCGACGACGTTGTTGTTGAGCTCCAGCGTGGCTAACAGTCCCGCGCTCGAATCTACGAACTCCAGCCGATAGGTAAAGCCTGTTTTACCGCTGCGAAGCGAAAGCCGAGCGGTGCTGGAGGTTTCGTTGACGACTGAGGCATAGGCCCGCTCGTCCGTTTTAATGGTACCCGCATCGACAGCTGCCTGGAAAGCGTTATTGATCGCGGTGGCAATTTCATTCAGGATTTCTTCGTCCGTTGTGCCCGTGGGATTCACGGTGACCTGAATATCCACTCGGTTGTTGGGATTGGTGCTGGTGGGACTGGCTACGCGGATGGTAAACGTCTGAGTGCCGTTGATGTCAAAAAAGCTGCGTAAAGAGGTTCCACTATTGGTGTACTGCTTGGAAATGCGTGTGTCGGCTGAAGCCAGCCGTTTGACTTCCAGAGTGTGCGTGCCCGGGGAGGCGGTGTCGCTGGCCGTTACAGTGAACTCAGTGGCCGACGTCGTGGCGCTTTTACTCTGAAAAGGTTGTGCCAGCGGATCGGTCAGGGTCTTCAACAAACTATGGAGCGCTGAAAGCTTGCTGTCGAAATCGTTCATGACCCCTTTCAGTCGCTCCTGCTCGGCCTTTTTGGCCTGCAGCTCCAGCTTAGGCTGACTTTCGATGGCCAGGATAGCACTGATCAGCTGTTCGTAAGGATCATTGGCGCGATAAACCGACAGCAGTGGATTGACAGCCATGGCATTCTTGGGCCGGGTTAATTTTTAGCAATTCAGGCAGCGCGGGCCATGACGACGCCTTCATGCCAGGCTTCCCGCAGTCCCTCAAGGATACGCTGGACAACTTCAAGATCACCGATAGCGCTCTCGCGCAGGCAGAATTCATAGAGCGCAAATAGTCGCTCAGCCAGTTCACCACCAGCTTCTAAGTTCAACGCACCGATCAGCTCGGTCAATACCGCCCGAACTTTCGCGCGATCTGCTCGCTTGCAGGCTGCAATGCCCAGATCGTACAGTTTCAGAATCAGCTGTTCCGGCGAAGCACTGAGGACGGCCTGCTCCTGATATTTCCGCATCATATGAACGGTGCTCATGACACGTTGAGGGTTTAGGGTTAATGGAAGATTTTTCCTGTATCAGGGTAGGTTTTCCTTTGCAGAAGCAGCGGCCGCCTTGCTTCTGGCTAAAGTATCGGCCCGTGTACGGATAGCTTAAGCGGACGGACTTGTTGGCACGTTTTCTTCTGGGCGTTTCTGTAAAATCATCAAAACAGTTCGGCGAACCATGCCCCACGACTCCGCGCGGCCGCTGTTGTCGCTCTGTATGATCGTCAAAAACGAGGCCGAGTATCTGGAGACCTGCCTGAAACTGGCTCGTCCGCATGTGGATGAAATCGTCGTGATCGATACGGGTTCGACTGATGGCACCCAAGACATTGCGCGGCGATATGCTGATGTGTTTGAAGAAATCGAGTGGCCGAACTCGTTTGCGGCCGCCCGCAACTACAGTCTGGAACGTGCTTCCGGACAGTACATTTTGATTCTGGATGGCGACGAGTACATTGCTGATCCATATGGTTGGCAACTGATTCGGTCTGTGCTGACAGAGCGGCACGTCGCTACGCTACGGCTGAAACTGCGGAACCTGCTGCCTCCACAAAGTCTGGTGCAGGCCGATGTGATTTACCAGGAGCGCATCTTTCCCAACGATCCCATGTTGAGATACGAAAGGAAGATACATAATCAAATTGTAGACAGCATAAAATTGTATATAAGAAAAAAGGGGGGAGAGGTCATTGATCTTCCTGTAGAAATTATTCATTTGGGATATGCTCATAGTGAAGAGAAGACAAAAGAGAAGTATTTGCCAAGAATTCCTTTGCTGGAATCAGAATATGTAGAAGCTAAAAATGAAGCGATGAAATATTATTATGCATTTCAGTTAGGCGTAACATTTTATGTGTTGCAAGAATATGAAAAGGCTCTGGATTACTTTAAGCGTATTAACTATTATGTTATGGATCAAATGAATGAGTGGAATTCTTTTTATGCACAACTTCTTGCAGCCCAGACTGCTTTAAAACTGAGAAGAATTGAGGAGGCATTGCAATTTTGCAATCAATTGTTGCGTTATAGATTTAAAGAGGCGATCGTTTATTATGTGACAGGAATGGCATTGCTGTTAAACAAACAATTGAGAGAAGGTATATGCTTTATTGTTGAAGCGTTTGATATAAGTAAAAAGGAAAGGGAATATATGCGTTTTGTTATAAATGAGCGAAAAATAATTAATAGATTGGTTGCTATTTTTAAAATGATAGGATGGTGTAATATTGCGCAAAAGATTGAACATATTAGTAATGAATCTTTTGAGCAGGTCGGGGAGATATTGAGGTATATGCAACAGCGTATGCTTCTGTCGATGCCTGATGTAAAAAGAGAGGCGACAGCATCCTCAGGATGAGGTTACCGTCGCCTCTTCCCGGATTCGGGCGCCGGGCGTTTGCCTGAACCGTCCTGCCCGGAGACCGAAGTCAGGATAACAGTGGCCACTTCGAAAATAAGTGGCAGGAGAACGGTCAGGCTATGCGGAGGGAATTAGAACAGCTGGAGCACGGCCTGTGGAGCGACGTTGGCCTGGGCGAGCGCCGCAATGCCGGTCTGCTGCAGGATCTGCAGCTTGGCCAGCTGCATCTGCTCATAGGCAAAGTCGGCATCGGCAATCCGGCTGCGCGCCGCCTCGTAGTTGTCCTTCGCTACTGCCAGATTGT
>JAUZRN010000015.1 GCA_030950375.1 Rhodothermus sp.
GAACCTGACCCCATTTCGCTTTGCCCCGGGCATGATGCGGGTGTGCACGGCGCGTTCCAGGCCCTTCTCCAGACACACAAGCTTATCTTACACATAGCCGGCCGGAGCCCCTCGGGTGCGAACTACAAAGCACAAAGGAGATGGGTTATGAGACAGCTACTGCTAATCTTAAGTGTATTGATAGGATTCAGTATCTCCTCATTTACCTTTTCGCCTCCAGAAGAAGCATGCCAGTGGGAGACAGATACCTGTCTGGTGATCATCCTTCAATATGAAGGGTTCTGGGAAATGATAATCCGCTGCGATAATGGCTACCGAGATGAAATTATTCAGGAGGGAATCTGGGGATTCTGCCCGGAATAAGGCTAACGTAGGCCCCGGTTTATGCCTGGGGCTCCTTTTGCTGCTCTTTTTCGGGAAGCAATCTGGCCAGGGACAGCCTACATCGATCCTGTCGCCGGATCTGGTCCTGCCGGGCCATCTCTTTGCCCGCGCAGTATCGGTAGCGCTGGATCGCCATCAGCACATCCTGGTGGCAGATGCCGGCGCCTACCACATCGTGTACTTTAATGCCCAAGGGGTCCCGATCGACACGTTGGGCCGCCGGGGCAACGGACCGGGCGAGTTTCAAACGCTGACACGTATTGCCACGTCTCCTGAGGGGGACTGGCTGTTCGTGCTGGAGGATATGCCTCGACGCGTACATCGCTGGCGTCTGCATCCTGGCCTTCGCCACATCGACACCCGCACTTTTCCTTCACTGCCTCTTCCGGCCCACTGGCCGCTGGAGCTGTGGGCCATCAGCGCTGACACGCTGATTCTTCGTTTTGCAGCCAGTTTGATCGACGCAGGCTTTCATGGACTCTACCGCTATCAGTGGTCGAATCGGCAGCTTCGCCTGCTGCTTTCGCTGCGTGAAAATGAGGTCATTCGCCGGGGAGGGCGGCGCACAATCTTTCCCTTTCTGGCGCGCCAACTGGTGGCCGTTCGGCCTCCCCACGGCATAGCTCTGGCCTGGAGCGACAGCCTGCAGGTGGTGTTGCATGACCTGAACGGCCACGTGCAGGCGCGCCGTCGCTTCCGCGCGCCTTCGCCTCCTCCCCTGACCTCCGAAGACTGGGCCAGAGCACGTCGATTGGATGCCCGGTTCGCCTCGGCTGCCCTGCCCCGCCTCAAACGGACGCACTGGCCCTACATCGACAATCTGCTGCTGGACGATGTCGGCAACATATGGGTACGGCTTACTCAGGGATGGCCGGACAAGCAGCTCCAAAGCACGCGTTACCTGGTGCTTACTCCTCGCGGCAATCTGCAGACGGTCGATCTGGAGGGCACTATTGACCTTGAGGTCGTGCAGAACGGCCGGGCGTTGGGCCTGCGACGAGAACCGGACGGTACCCGATCGGTGGTCGTTTTCTCACGGATTCGCCTGCGCCAGCAAGAGGCCACGCAAGAATAATTAATTGACCGTCCCGACAAAGCGCAAACAGGACGCAAGCGACACTCCGCTTACAGCGTGCCCAAGAGGCTCTGCCTGCCTTCTGCAGTGGGATTCACGTGCCCACACACGGTGCTGTGCTCTCTGCAGACCGGACGGGGATTCATCCACTTTTCCTACAGGTCCCTGGAAAAAGCGCCTTTCTGCTCCCATCTTGCAATCCAAAGAACCACTCCCAGGATTTGACAAGTCGGGGCGCGCGGGCCCGCGTCCCTGCCAGCCCAGCATTTCCAAGACGCCGGCTGCATCCATCCTGCCCCCACGTATGCAGCCAGTGCGCCTGTCAACCGATGCGCCTTTCTTCCCATAAGCTGCTGAAATTTCAGCCATTCCTCCCCCATCGTCCCTCTTGACAAGGTGTGTGTGTGTTAATTAGGGGTGCGAGGCCGGTCGTCCGGCCCGCACCCCCGACGGCCGGCCCGGGATCCATCGGGTGCGAACTACAAAGCACAAAGGAGGTGCATCATGAAGCGCCTGTTGCTTCCCATTGCCCTGATGCTCTCCAACCCGTAGAGACGTGGTCGCGAATGCCGTGGCGGTGATGACGCCTTCCGAAGCCTGTGCCGGTAGCTGTGCAGAGGCAAATTGTCCAGGAAGCGGTGCGCTTTGTTGCCGACAGGTTAAGTCGTATCTTTTTGGGTTAATCAAAGAAACCCAAGAGACTTACGAAAATCCTCCACAGGAATAAAAACAGCACATGCGCCGTCTTTCTCTGGTAGCCGGAAGTGTGCTCCTGCTGCTGGGGCTGGGCCTGTTGTGGACGCTTTCCTCTTCATCCAGTTTTTCAGGCCAGCCTGTGCCGTCCGATCGTCTTCCCTCCCCCCGTCCGCAAGCGCGCACCACACGGCAGGTCCAGCCGGTTATGCTGCAGCAGGTGCGCCTGTTCGGACGTGAGGCGCTCCTGTACACGGTAGACTTTATCCACGCCGGCCCCGAAGCGACCGTATATGTCCTGGACCGGGGCCGGCACCAGGTCCTCCGTTTTGATCTCAAGACGGGCCGCCTGCTGCAACGTTATGGAAAAGGTCCGGGAGAAGGGCCAGGCGAATTCCAGATGATTACCGACTTTAAAGTGGACCGGGCCGGGCGCGTCTACGTCTGCGATCCGGTGAATGCCCGCATCACGCTGTTCGCGCCGGACGGCCAACTTCTGGCCACCCTTTCGCTGGATCGTCCGCCCTACGGACTGGCCCTGATGGCCGATGCGCTGCTGGTCATTCAGTTACTCCGGGCCCGCTCGGATGGTCTGTTTGAAGTGTACCGTCTGGAGCAGAAGCCTGATGGTGCCTACCGGCTACGCTTCCTGCGTCGCTTTGGGGAATTTCTAAAAAATCAGGCGGCCTTCAGTTTGCTACTGGATGGTCGCCTTACAGGCGCCGACAGTTTTTTCGTCTATGCCCCGCGACGCATCGGCTGGCTTACCGCGTTTTACCCGGACGGCCGCCTCCGCTTTCACCGGGAAACCATCGATCCGATCCCGATTCCACGCCTGGTGCGGCGCGGTGACGTGGAGCAGGTAGACCGCAAGGCGCCGATCGCCACCTACGAGTTGACCGTCGACGGCCCCCGTCTTTATACCTGGAGCAAGGGGCGCGACGGCCAGGCCTACGTGGACGTTTACAGTGCCTATACTGGAGACTATCAATTCTCACTCCCCCTCGACCTCAAAGGACTGATTGACGTCCAGGATTCTCTGATCTATGCAGCCCACGACACCCTGGTCACGGTCTGGCGCTGGCGCCCTGCTGTGCCGGATTCGGAGGGAAGTAGCTCTTGAGTAAGGCAGCCTGTCCGTGTACGCGCTCGACGGATGTGGAGGCTGCTCCCCTCACGGAAAAGCCATAGAGCAAGGCCCTGGCGCACTCGTGGTCGGTAGCGTCCGTCACGGAAAACAGGGACCATCAGTTCCTCTTCCTGAACAGCTACGCAGCAAGTGCCCCTTTCCTGCCCCTCACCGCAACAGAGCAAACAACGCCACAATCACCCCGATCTGCCCTGCCCAAAACACAAACATCCACCGAATCAACCGCGTATGTCCCTGGCTGATCTGCACCCGCAAACGCATCTCCACCTCCGCAAGACGCGTCTCCAGTTTCGCTACCTCTTCCGTAAGGCGCTTGTCCAGCACCGCAATCTGACGTTCCAGCTTCGACTCCACCCCCTGAATCTGACGCTCCAGACGTGCTCCCTCCTCCGTGACCCGACGCGCAAACCGCTCCTCTACGATTCCTAACAGGTTGTTCCGCTCATGACGGACTGCCTCATTGAGCAACGCAATCAATGCCTCGACCCCTGCCTCCCCCAGCTTTTCTCGTAATACTTTGGGTACGGTCAAAATCGCCATCGGATTTCTAAGAGAAGGGTGAACCGATAAAAGTTAAAAATCCGGCTCTTCTGCAGAAGGTTCCCTTCCAACGCTGACCGGTGATGGGATACCCGACGTTCTGCGGGACGCTCGCGCCATAGCCGTTGAGGGTCCCATTTTCGAGGTCCTCCTTGCCTACCTGTTTCGCTGCGTATTGGGTTTTTAGCAATGAGGCCCCTCTCGCCGGATAGCAGCTGCTCCCGCAATCGCTCCGGCCACCTCGAAGGGCAATGCGATAAGTTTGAGGCTGTCCGTACGCACAAACATGTTGCCTCTTTTTCTTTGTCGAACCAGAGGCATTTTTCGTTATGGTTCTTTTTATCCGAACAAAACAATTTCTTGATCTTTTATTGAAACTTATTTTCCTTTTACTTCACTTTTAGTCACCTGCGCGTCGGGACTATGCTACACACGATTGAAAAAGCCTGTAAAACGTTACGTCTTTTCACCGAAGAGAAGCCGGAATGGGGCGTCACGGAATTAGCCCGTACGTTACGTATTCCCAAATCCAGCGCAGCAGGTATCCTATCGACCCTGGCGCATTACGGGCTGCTACGCCGAACGCCTTCGCGGAAATACCGATTGGGCTGGGAAATTCTGCGGCTGCACAGGCTGTTGGTGGAGACGTCCGAGTTTCGACAGCTGGCCCATCAGGAGATGGAGCGTCTGGTCCGAGAATACGGCGAAACGACGCATTTAGCTACGCTGGAAAATGGCATGGTAGTGTACATAGACAAAGTGGAAGGCTCGCGTTCTGTTCGGGTACACGTTACCGGTCTGGGCGTGCGCCTTCCCCCGCATGGAAGTGCGGTTGGCAAGATATTGCTGGCTTACCGTCCCTGGCCAGAGGTCCTGGAGATTATCCGGCGTCAGGGGCTCCCAGCGCTGACCCCCAACACCATTACCAAGCTGGAGCACCTGGAACAGGAGTTGATTCGGGTGCGTCAGCAGGGCTATGCGATTGATGAGGAAGAGGTGCTGCCTGAGCTATGCTGCGTGGCTGCGCCCATTCGTAACTACCTGCGGCAAACAATTGCAGCGATGAGCATCTCGGCCCCCTCCTACCGTTTTCGCCTCATGCGCGAGCGCTACACGCAGGCCGTCGTGGCCGCCTGCCAGCGCATTTCCAGGAAGCTGGGTTTTGCCTGTGGTTGATTTTACTGTTTACGCCGGACGGTTGTCTGTCTCTGAGGGGCTTCTTGTGCAGGCGTTGCTGAAGGCAATGTCCGCGCAATCAGTCCCAGGTTGGCCACCGCAAAGGGAGTCAGATAATTCAGCACCACCTTCCCTCCCAGAATCAGCGTCCAGTCCCCCTGGATGATCAGATCTCCCTGATTGAAAGCGGTCAACCAGGTACCTACAACCAGGGCAATCCAGCCAGTTCGCTTTAAATGCGGCGGGTAAAAGACCACCTGCATCAGTTGCTGCAAACGCGGCTTCATGGTTCAATAAACCGGCCGTTCCCGCTCCCCCTGCTGCGCTTCCAGCCAGGGCTGTACGGGTGGCATCTCTTCGATCATGGAGCGCACCGGCACTTCCAGCAACCAGGGGCGCCCTTGCTGAAAAAATTGGGTTACTTTACGGACCAACTGATCAGGATCCGTCACCCGAGCGGCCTCCACTCCCATACTCCGAGCCAGCTGTACGCTGTCAACCGGCCCTAAGCGAACCCCGAAATAACGTTTTCCATAATAGAGATGCTGTAGTGTCTGAATCCAGCCATAGGCATGGTTGGTCAGTTGGACAAACAGGACTGGTAGGTTGTAGCGCACAGCTGTTTCCAATTCGCCAGCGGCCATGGCCATGCTGCCTTCGGTGGTAAAGACCAGCACAGGCCGCTGCGGGCATGCCAGGGCAATCCCGATGCCAGCGGGAATGGCATAACCCATGGGCCCCACACCCCGCGGTAAAATGACGGTACGTCCGGGTCGATTGAGGGTCCAGTAAGCGGCCAGATAGGGCGTAGGCGTACCCGGATCGCCTACCACAATTACCTCGGCGTGAGCGGCAGCCAGGCGATGGATCAACTGTACGATACGGCGCACCGAAAACTCTGGGCCCGCCCCTGTAAGTATGCCTTGTTTACGCACTTGCGTGATCTGCGCCATACGCTCCGCTTTTGGGATACTACCTGTCTGGCTCAGTGCATCAATCAGTTGTTCCAGCACCACGCGGGCGTCCCCAACAAGCGGTATAGCCCCCGGATAATTAGCACCTGCCCGTAAGGGATCGATGTCGATCTGTATGATCCGCGTTCCCTGTCGGGAAGGTGCCCGGAAACTCAACGTATCGGTCGCATTGGCACGTGTGCCTACCAACAGGACCACATCCGCCTGGGCGACATAGGCGTTGGTGGCGGGTTGTCCACCGTTCGCTCCGACCACACCCAGGTAGAGCGGATGCCTCTCCGACAGGGCGCCTTTACCATGGATAGTGGTGGCAATCGGCAACTGATAGGTCTCAGCCAGAGCCTGCAACACCGTATAGGCATTGGACCAGTGCACCCCTCCACCCGCCACAATTACCGGTTGTTGAGCGGTGGCAAGCCATCGGGCAGCCTGTTCAACCAGAGAGGGATCTGCCTCGGGGCGCCTTGTTGGAAGATCTGGCTTCCATGCACATGCAGCCGCCTCACACCCCTCAGGCACGGAGGCTTCCCAGAGATTCTCCGGTATCACCAACGCACCTGGCGCAGGCCGCTGCGTTCCCAGCTGTTCCCAGAGCGCCCGAAAAAACCGGGGGAGTTGATGGACTTGCGCTACCCGATAAACGGCTTTCGCGGTACCCGCCAGCAAGGTGTCCACAGGAAACTCGGTCAGTGCGCCACTACCCCGACTGTCTTGATGAATGTCGCTGACTACAGCCAGTACAGGCACCGAAGCGGCATAGGCCTCCACAAGTCCACTGGCCAGGTAGGCCGCTCCCCCTCCGCTGGAAGCCTCGACAACCATACGTCGGCCGGTCACGCGAGCAGCTCCATCGGCCATATAGGCCGCATGCCGCTCATCACGGGTAACAATGTGTCGCAGCGATGGGTGGTGGCGCGACAGGGCGTCGTACAAGGCCACGCTCGTATCTCCGGGCAATCCAAAGACCAGCTGTACCCCTGCCTGCTTCAGCAATGCGATCAGGAGTTCCGCGCCTGTTTGCCCCCTTCTCATGGGTCGTCTTCACGCAACACCGGATTTTCCAACACGCCGATGCGCTCAATTTCAATACGCACCACGTCGCCCGGCTGAAGAAATCGGGGAGGCGTCCGGACAAAGCCAACCCCTGCCGGAGTACCCGTAGCAATCACGTCGCCAGGCTGCAACGTCATTACCTCCGAGAGACATGCGATAACCGTGGCTACCGAAAAGACCATTTCCGCCGTGGAGGCTTCCTGCATCACCTCTCCATTGAGCTGTAGCTGGATACGGAGTTTCTGGGGATCTGGACATTCATCCGGCGTAACAATCCAGGGCCCCATCGGAGCAAAAGTATCGAACGCTTTGCCCAGCGTCCACTGGGACGTTTTGAACTGATAATCCCGGGCCGACACATCATTGAAGATCGTGTAGCCAGCCACACAGCTCAGGGCCTCCTCCTCGGTTACATAACGCGTCCGACGTCCGATTACCACGGCCAGTTCTGCCTCAAAATCCACCTGGTTCGTGACGCGCGGCAGCCGGATAGGCTGCCTGTGGCCGATCAGACAGGAGGCAAACTTGGCAAAGACCTCAGGAAAAGAAGGAATGCCAACTCCGGCCTCATGCGCATGCGCTGGATAATTTCGTCCCAGACATAGCACTTTTTCAGGATGGCGCACCGGCGCGGCCAGTTGCAACGCGTGCAATGGTAACAACACACCGGTTGTTGTTAACAGCTCCGGGTCTTGTTGGTGCTTTTCCCGGAGAAAGGCTATCACTTCCTGAAGTAGCTGTATTCCTTCTGCTTCTCGCTGCAACAAAGTCTGCAAATCGGCAGGTAACAGCAACGCGGCCCAGAGGCGTGCGGTAGGGCTCGGCTGGTACCGCGCCCAGAGTGCTCCAGCCCGCTGGATATCCAGCACGTGTGCGTCGTCCCAGCACACGCCTGCCCGCAATTCTCCCCATCGCTGATACGTGAGCAATCGCATAGGTATTTACTCAAAAACCACAGTCAGTGGTGGGAATCCCTGCATACACAGGGTACACACATCCCCGCGAGCTACCGGAAACGAGGCGGCCAGGGCGCCGGAAAGCACAATATCGCCTGCTTTGAGACGTACCCCGTATTGGGACAACGTGTTCGCCAGCCAGGCCACAGCCCGTGCCGGATGGCCCAGACAGGCCGCACCAACCCCCTGGCTATGGAGGACCCCGTTTTTGTAAAGCAGCATGCCTACCTGTTGCAGATCAAAAGTGCGGGCAGCCTGTTGCCAGGGTCCCAGTGTAAAAGCCCCAAAGGAAGCATTATCTGCGACGGTATCATAAATGCGTATTCGCCAATCCCGAATGCGGCTATCCACAATCTCCAGACTGGCCGCAATGGCTTCCGTGGCGCCCAGCACCTCTTGTGGGGTAATGTTCGGTCCCTCCAGATCCTGTCCGAGCAAGAAAGCCAGCTCTCCTTCCAGACGAGGCTGCCAGAAGAGCTCAATCGGAATGGTAGCCTGGGTGCCGTGTGGTTCGAAATAGCGAGAAGCCCACAGATGCCCAAAATCAGGCTGATCGACTCCCATCTGCTGCTGCATGGCCAGCGAGGTCAGTCCGATCTTGTGGCCCAACACCTGCTCGCCTCGCTTCTTACGCAACGCTGTCCATGCCTGCTGGACGGCATACGCCACGTCGAGCTGAGTCAGGCCTGCCGTCTCGGACAATGGCTCCACGGGCGCTCGTTGCTTTTCCCAGACAGCATCGAGCACCTCGGCCAGCTGAACGGCCACGGTTGTTATTGATTGGCCAGGCATATGTTTTTGATTTCGGTGTAGAATTCCAGGCTATACTGCCCGCC
The DNA here is from genome assembly GCA_030950375.1 of Rhodothermus sp. GTDB lineage: Bacteria > Bacteroidota > Rhodothermia > Rhodothermales > Rhodothermaceae > Rhodothermus. The sequence continues at coordinate 8,838 of JAUZRN010000015.1, forward strand.
TTCCCGTCCAATGCCACTCTGTTTCATCCCGCCAAAAGGTACACGCAGATCCCGCACAAAGAAATCGTTGACCCAGACTGTACCGGCTTCCAGGGCCTGGGCAACCCGCACAGCGCGGCCCGCATCGCGCGTCTGAACCACTGCCGACAATCCATAGGCTACCCCGTTAGCAATCGCAATAGCCTCTTCTTCTGTGTCGAACGGCAATACCGTGACGACCGGTCCGAAAATTTCTTCCTGGCAGACCCGGTCGGTGGGCTGCACGCCTTCGATGATGGTGGGGTTGAGGAAATTCCCCTGGTCCAGGGGCGCGGGCAACACGGGACGATCACCGCCTATCAGCACACGCGCCCCCTGTTGGCGCGCCAGCTCAATGTAGAACTGCACCCGTTCCAGATGATCCGGGTGAATCAGCGCGCCCAGCGTCGTGTCGGGGTCAAACGGATCACCTGGCCGAATCCGCTCGCGGGTCGCCTGTATAAACTGCTCCAGGAACGTCTCATAGATGGGCCGCTGCACCAGCAACCGGGGACCGGCCAAGCAGAATTCCCCTTGATTGAAAAAGCTGGCCCGCAACGAAATCTGCACAGCGCGCTCCAGATCGGCATCGGCAAAAATAATATTGGCCCCTTTGCCGCCGAGCTCAAAGGAAAGACGCTTCAGCGTTGGCGCCGCTGCCTGCATGATGTGTTTTCCTGTGTTGCTTTCTCCCGTGAACGAAATCAGACGCACTCCGGGATGTTGTGTCAGCAAGGCGCCGGCTGAGTCAGGTCCGAACCCATGGACCACGTTAAAGACACCTGGCGGCAGCCCTGCTTCGTGGGCAAGCTGGGCCAACTTCCAGGCACCAATCGGAGTAAACTCGGCGGGTTTAAGCACAACCGTATTGCCAAAAGCCAGGGCGGGTCCCATCTTCCAGGTTGCCAGCAGCAATGGGACATTCCAGGGGGTAATCAATGCGGCTACGCCTACCGGCATGCGTTGCACATAATTGACGTAGCCATTATCCATGAGATAGGCTTCGGAGCCATGCGTTACGGCAAAATCCGCAAAGAACTCCAGATTCCAGGCCACCCGCTCGATGTAGATCGCCGGATTGTTCTCGCGGATGGGGCGGCCTACATCATATGTTTCGATCCGGGCCAGCTCTTCAGCGTGTTCTCGAATGGCCTGAGCGAAACGATGCAGTAGCTCTCGGCGTTGCCGTGCAGGCATAGCCCGCCATTTGTCAAAAGCAGCCTGCGCCGCCGAAACAGCGGCTTCTACCTCTTCGGCCTTTCCCTCCGGCGCTTTGCCAATGACTTCGTTGGTGGCAGGATAATGGATTTCAAAATGACGTTGTCCTTCCACAAACTCGCCGTTGATGTAGTGCTGGACGTTGAAGAAAGGAGGGCGGAGGGTTGCCTCCGTGACCTGTCCCTCGGCTTGTACCTGCGCCATAATGTATCCCGGTTTTGTTAGCTGGAAACAAACTCAAGGAGTTAGCTGGCAGAGCAGAAGGTAGTTGTCCAGTTCGACCCGGAGCACTCCAGGCCGTGCCGGTTGCGCGCTCGTTGGTGATCCCATAAAGATGAACTGTCCGGCCTGTAGTCCTCCTACCTGCCGGGCGAGCCACTGAAGACGCTCTCCAGGATCCCCCAGTACAGCTACCTCGCCTTCCCCGACACATACGCCGTCCAGAAACAGACGCAACGTCCCCGCACGGGGCCAGGCCGATAGTAGCTGCGTTCCCATCAAAAAGCCTCCCCCGGATGCATTATCAGCGACCACCTCGACCACTGAAAAGCGATAGTCCTTCCAGACGGAGTCCAGTACATCAAGCCCCAGAAAAATACCCCCGATCGCCTGCTCAGCCTGGTCAGGCGTACTCGAGGGGGGGATGGGCGCCCGCAACCAGACGACCAGTTCAGGTTCCATCCGAGGTTGCAGAAATTGCCCCAGCGATAAAGGACTTTCCTGGAGCATTTCGGTTGTAATACGACCATAAATCGGGTGATCGATGCCCATTTGCTGTTGTTTGGCGGGGCTGAGTAAGCCCAGCTTATAGCCTTTGAGGGATACAGCAGATAGCCGTGTCGCCTGAACACGGTAAGCCCCGTTCAGATCGACCTGCCAGTCCCCTCCACGGCTGGTCAGTAGCGTGCGCGTCTGCCGCGCCCACTCAATGGCCTCTCGAAGCCTCTGTTCGTTTTGACGCAGCATCATCTATCCGATCTGCCAGTGATTGGCCGCCAACAAACCAGTGCGTCGCAGGGACTTCCTGATACACAACCCGCACGGTTTCCGCAGACACCCCGATCGTTTGTGCTGCGGTTTCAGACAGCGCGGCCGCCAGTTCCTGCAACTGCGCGGGCGTACGCCCTGCCCGCAGCGTGATGCGCAAGAGCAACATAATCTTTTTCCTGGATGAAGGCCAACCGAGCAGGCCCCCTATACCTGGTCAGGAGGCCTTTGCGCCTGGCTCAATCCCTCTTGGTCTTTCTGTGCTGAATGCATAGCGCCTTCAGACAGCGCTCAAAAAAAGCGTGCCCAGGCCACCAAATTCTGCCACGTAGGTGTCCCCCGGCTGCACGGGATGGGCTCGGGTCAGTCCTCCCGTCAGCACCAGGCTACCTGCTGGAAGCGTCTGCCCCTGCTGGGTCAGTGTCTCCACCAGCCATTGCAGGGCAAGCAGCGGATGTCCCATCGCCTCGGCCCCCAGTCCTTGATCGATCGCCTGGCCATTGCGCCAGAGCCGCACCCCCACCAGCGCCAGATCAACCCGGCAGGGCCAACGCTGCGGAGGGCCCAGCCATACACGCGCCGCTGAGCTATTGTCCGCAGTATTATCTTCCAGTTGAAAAACGTACTGCTGATAGCGCGTGTCCACAATCTCCAAACAGGGATAGACCACCTCGATAGCCGCCTGCAAGGCGAGCCAGTCGGGTTTGCCCTCCAGCGTACGTCCCACATAGAGCGCAATCTCAGGCTCAATACGCGGGTGAATGAGCGCACTGCAGGCAAGCTGTGGCTGCGTTAGCAACATGCGGTCCAGCAAAACGCCATAATTAGGGCGGTCAATGCCCAGTTGGGCGCGCATGGCCGCGCTGGTAAATCCCAGTTTATATCCTATTGGGGTCCCCGCTTGCAGGGCTACCCGAGCCTGTTGCACCCGATAGGCTTCTTCCAGCGTCAGCGCATACTGCTGGGTAAGCGGCTGAATGGGACGCCGCTGCTGCTCCGCTTCATACAACCGGCGCGCCAGTACCTCAATAGTTGCCGCCTCCAGCATCAGCCTTCAGGATTCCAGCACCAACCGCCCCAGTTTCCCCCTGCAAAAAACCAGGGGTTCCTGTTCTTCGTGGTAATCCATATACACCACAGATCCGATGACCAGCACGTGGTCCCCGGCCTCATGCCGGTCTACCACATCGGCCACGATACGCACGACGGCCTGAGGCAACACCGGTGCCGCTGCCTTTTCCTCAAAGAAAATCTCCAAGTTACTGCCCTTCTTTCCTGCAAAATGCCAGCACAAGTCTTTCTGATTTTCAGATAATATATTGACACTATACTTATCGCTACTACATATATATTTGTACATCTTAGTGTTCTTATCTATCGACACCAGAATTAAAAGTGGATCTAAAGATACTGAGATGAAAGAGTTCACGGTAATCCCATGGATTCCCCGGGGCGTTTGCGTAAGCACAACGGTTACGCCGGTGGGGAATAGGGACATCCCCTTTCGGAAAAAACGTGCATCTATTTCTTTAATCGTTGCTTCCATTGTAGTGTATGTTTATTCGTAGTACCATCCCATGAGAGAGCGAGCTTGCTCAATTTGCTGTTGCAGCAAAAGTGATCGAATACGACTGGAAGAAATGATCTTACCTGTATGATCACGTACTTTTACAAATTCTCTGACATTAAAATACCTGGCAAGTGTCTCCACATTTCCCTCTCTATTTTTTCCAAATTTAAAATCTTTTCCAACCCATATTTCTATAGGATTTACCCAGCTTATCCTCTTAATAAAATCATAAGCGCTTAATGCAGCATAAGCTCTGTCAAATACGACAACGACGACATAGTCTGGACCAAACGCCGAAAGGCGTCGCAGCTTTTCAGGCAGCGGCGTTAGCAGGCGTGCTCCTTCAAACAGGGTGCGTGGTGGTGGATCAAAAGTCAAAATGACAAAAGGCACGCCGTGGTGCCAGGCGCGGCGTTGCGCCTGCCGTAGCAGGGCCTGGTGGCCACGGTGGACTCCATCAAAGGCCCCCATTGTCAACACGGAAGCATCCAGGCGCAGAGGCCATCGGGTGGCAGTGTCGTAGCAGACTCGCATCCTCGCTTTACAGGGCTTCTTCCTGAGCGGCCAGCTCCGCAGCGACCCGCCAGATCCAGTCTTCCTGACCGGCCACCGCTTGCCGCCGGCCCAGTTCCATCAACACTTTTGTAGGATCAACGCCCAGTTGTTGTCCAATGCGTTTGGCATGGAGCAGAAACGTCGAGTATACGCCCGCATAGCCTATAATCAGCGCATCTCGATCGATTACAGGTTGCCGTGGCATTATTGGCGCCAGCACAAATTCAGCCGCATCCATGATTTTGAATAGATCGATCCCGGTAGCAAGGCCGGCTTTTTCCAGCACGGCGACCAGCACTTCGGTCGCGGCATTTCCTGCACCTGCGCCGAATCCCCGCAGCGTTCCATCGATCTGGTCAGCGCCTGCTGCCAGTGCCGCCAGCGTATTGCCAATCGCCAGCCCGAGATTATTGTGCGCGTGAAACCCCACCTGAATCTCCAGTGCTTCTTTGAGGGCCTTGACCCGTGCATAGACTTCATGGGGAAGCATCGCACCGGCCGAGTCCACCACATAGACACAGTCGGCCCCATAGCGTTGCATGAGCAACGCCTGCTCCTGCAGCACTTCGGGCGGCCGCATATGGGCCATCATCAAAAATCCGATCGCTTCCAACCCCATCTCCTTGGCAATGCCAAAATGCTGCTCGCTGATGTCGGCTTCGGTGCACATGGTCGCAATGCGTAACACCGAAACACCACGCGCCACCGCCTCCTTAAGCTCGCGCCGGGTGCCAATACCTGGAAGAAGCAGGGCGGCAATGCGTGCTTGCTGGACAACCGAAGCGACCTCCTCAATCAGCACCCATTCCGGCTCGCGCGAAAAGCCATATTGAATTGAAGCCCCCCCCAGTCCGTCTCCATGACTGACTTCAATGACCGGAACGCCCGCGGCATCCAGTGCTTGAGCGATCTGCCGCACCTGTTGCCGCGTGTACTGATGCCGCATGGCATGCGAGCCATCCCGCAGCGTGGTATCCGTCAAACGAGGCGGCTCTCGCCGGGTCAACGATGCCAGGTTCAACATACGAGGGTTCCCTCCCGCTTTAAAAGTTCACGGGCAAAGAGATTCCCGACCTGCCAGGCAGCGGCGGTCATAATATCCAGATTGCCAGCATATCGAGGAAGAAAGTCCCCCGCCCCTTCTACTTCCAACAGGCAGGTTACTACCACCCGTCGCCCCCAGGGGGTCTCCAGCGTATCGAACAGCGGTTCCGCCTTCAGCCGATAACCTGGCACATAGGCTTGCACCTGGGCTTCCATCTGACGGATCGAGGCCACCACAGCCTCCCGGTCAAGCTGATCGAGCGAATCCACTTCGGGTATCACGTAGACCGTATTGGTCATGAGAATTGGAGGATCTGCAGGATTGAGAATGATCAGCGCTTTGCCCCGTTGCGCTCCCCCAATCGCTTCAAGGCCGCGTGCTGTCGTAAAGGTGAACTCATCAATGTTCTGGCGCGTCCCGGGCCCTGCGGACCGGCTGGCAACCGTTGAGACAATCTCCGCATACTGTACAGGATAGACCCGATGTACGGCATAGACCATCGGGATGGTTGCCTGTCCACCACAGGTGATCAGATTTACATTATCGGCTTCCAGATGCGCGCCCAGGTTGACTGGTGGGACCACATAGGGCCCCCGAGCCGCTGGGGTTAAATCAACCGCTATCTTACCGGCTTCTCGCAAAAGAGGCGCATGCCGCACATGCGCCTTAGCACTGGTTGCATCAAACACCAACCGAATTTCCGGATCTTCCAGAATTGCCTGAATACCTTCGTGCGAGGTGTCAATGCCCAGCTCACGTGCCCGCGCCAAACCTGGTGAATCAGGATAAATCCCCACCATCAACGCCAATTTCATATAGCCAGGATTTTTACAAATTTTATACATTAAATCTGTACCAATATTGCCTGGTCCAATAATCGCTACTTTGACTTTATCCATTTTTAACTAACGATTCCTACCTACTCCTGACACAGGGAGAACATAAGAAGACTCACGCACCCTCATCAATATGCTTGTTCTCCTATCAAGAACGACATATTATTCTGTATTAACTTGATAAAAAACTATATGGATACGATCGGAGCTCACTTTCAGGATCTCCTTGATCTGCTCTCTGATTCGCTGCGCCAACTGTTTGCGAACCTCGGGTGGAAGCGGTCGGTCTGTGAGGACTTCAACGAGCGGCATCGTTCCGTGCGGGGTCTCAAGCAGGATACAGGATACCCCGGAGTAGGCCCAAAAACGAACCGCCTACTCCGGGGCGTCGCTCCTTCCCGGGCTATAGAGCCTCCTCTTCTGCTTTCTTAACGGCAGCTTCTTCCTTAACAGGCGGGGTACCATAGCGGAAGTATTCCGCAGGCAGTTCTCCACCCCACCAGATAATGCCACGATCCAACACGTCTTCAGTCCACTTCACAGGCTTCCAGTCGGGATCGAAGATCAGATAGCCTGGATCGCCAAAGAGCTCGACGCGATTGCCCCCCGGCTCAAACACGTACATGAAATACGCCTGGCTGATACCGTGTTTGCCCGGACCGGCTTCAATCGTGATGTCATGCTCGCGCAGGGCATCCGCCAGGTTAGCTACATCCTGGGGGAATCCGTACCAATAGCAAATGTGATGCAGCCGGCCTTTAGCCCCCTGTGCATCTCGCATAAAAGCGATTTCGTGCACCAGTGGGCTCACGCTCAACCACACACCCGCCCATGTACCATTGTTGAGTTCAATGTACTCCCGCACCCGGAAGCCCAATACCTGCACCAGAAAGTCCTTGTTAGGCTCTACACGTTCGGCCAACAGGTTTACATGGTCCAGCCGACGCACCGGCACCCCACGCAACGGGCGCTTACTGGGACGATTGAGAAGTTTCGACTGCTTATCGGCGGGGGCCTCGTAGTAATCTACCTCCCAGAGCAACTCCATGGGGTGCCCGTCCGGGGTAACAAATTGATAAGCCGGGCCATGCCCATGATCTCCATCAATCCATCCACGTCCCAGTCCTGCGGCCTCAATAGCCTTGACCCGACGCTCCAGTGCTGCCGGCGAGGTCGTCCGCCAGGCCACATGCCCCAACCGCGGCGTCGGCCCCTCGGTAAGCTTCAGCGTATGGTGATAGAAGTCTTCATAAGCCCGCAGATAAACTGACTGTCCGACCGTCTCGGTCACCTCCAGCCCCAGCATATCCCGGAAAAACCAGAGCGACTCCTCTGGCTTGGGCGTAATCAACTCGACATGAGCCAGCTGAGCTACCTCGAACAGGGGTTCCATTTGCTTGGCTTCCATAGCACCTCCTGGTTTGGTTTTTATTTTCGTTCACTTTTGCTTTCCATTGCTGAATATATTGATATCTTCTGGATTTATCAGATCGGGAACGACCCAGCCATCCAGGTCATACTCCTGAAGACATTGCTCTGCAAATCCTTTATATTGATCTACCTTTCCTGATGCCATCGAGGCTAACAACACTTCTAATCGAATATTTTCATGATTACCTGCATAATTACGTTCATATAGTTCATGTCTTCCACCAAACTCACTACCTATTGCATCCCATATCAGCTTCATCAATTTGATCCGTTTCTCTGCTGTATAGCCGTTTGTGCCGCGTACGTACTTCTCCAGAAACTCCCGAATAACCGGATTCTTCAGGTCTTTGACATGGGAGGGCAGATAAATGAGGGCACTGGCCAGGTCCTGCATGAAAATTTCTCGGATGCGTGGATAGGCTACCGTCGCAAACACCCGATAGGCCAGTCCGTAATCCAGATTGGGCAACACATAGTCGTCTATCCAGGGCATGGGTGTCCGCGCCATGGCATCGGTAATGGCCCAGAAGAGATTGCGCCAGGCCAGCACTTCACCTACGCGAACTTGCACGCCCCGAAAGTCTTTCGAACCGGTGGCCTCAACCCCCATCAATAGCAACCCGGCCAGAAAATCCAGCTTGACCGCCAGCCGCGTGCACCCATGAAACGTAAAACGTGGAATAAACCCAGAAAGCGGGAAGAATTCGTTTACCTTATCCACATCCCCGTAAACAAACACATTCTCCCACGGCACCAGCACCTTGTCAAATACAAAGATAGCGTCATTCTCGTCGAGCCGACTCGAAAGCGGATAATCAAACGGACTGCCTACCGCTTCCGCCATAAATTCGTACGAGGGGCGCGAGATCAACTTCACACCCGGCGCATTCATTGGTACACAGATGATCAGAGCCAGCCGCCGATCTTTGATGGGCAAGGGACCATAATGTGCAATGAAATTATAGTGCGTTAATGCGGAACCCGTAGCTACAACTTTTGCCCCACTGACCACAATCCCTGCATCGGTTTCCTTCTCTACATGCATGTACACATCCATGACTTCCTCCGGCGGCCGATTGCGGTCCACCGGTGGATTCACAATGGCATGGTTCCAGTACAACAGTTTTTCCTGGGTCTCCCGGTACCAGCGACGGGCGTTTTCCTGGAAGGGCTCATAAAAGGCCGCATTCGCGCCCAAGGTCCCTACAAACGAAGCTTTGTAATCGGGGCTACGCCCCATCCAACCGTACGTAATGCGCTGCCACGCGGCAATCGCATCCCGGGCATGGACCAGATCCTCCGCGCTTTTCGGGGCCTTGAAAAACCAGTGCGTGTAGCCCCCATTACCCGTGTCCGTCTCCGTGCGAATTACGGCTCCCTGTTCGGGATCATGCACGGCATCATATAGGCGGGCAATCATGCGTGCCGCATTGCGAAAAGCCGGATGCTGTGTGACATCTTTTACGCGTTCGCCATACACATACACCTCACGCCCGTCCCTTAAACTCTCCAGATATTCCTCCCCGGTCATAGGACGAGTAACCGGACGGGTGTTGTCGTAGGCATCATAGCGAGCGGTCTTCTCAGAAACGCCCATGGCTTTTCTCTGTTTGGTTTATTGTGTTTTTCTTGAAGAGACGGTAATCCACAGACCTTCAGTATGGCAAGGCATCTGTTTGGACATTCCGAACAATTGATTTTCTCTGGGCTGAAAAAGCGAAGTGTCCCAAATAACCGAACAGTTGAGCCCCTATCTGGAATCTGCAGAGATGCAAACAGACACCGCAAACGCAACCATCAATTGCTTCTGTGCCCCGGCATATTCAAGGAAATTGTTTAAACAAAGTTCTGGTGCATCCTGTCAGATGGAATCTTATCACAAGGCCGTCAGCAAGCGTGAGGTGACGATCCCGAACGATGTGCATCCTACCGGATGAAATCTTATCACAAGAGCAGGGGCTTAACAGCGCTCCGCACGGTTTCACTCAACGCTTTTCTTTATCTTTTACGGGTGGTTGCTCTTGAGCAAAGCGATGGCGTCCGTTTTAAGCCTCCCCGGGTGATTTCCCTGAACGACCGGGCGTTATGCGAAGGACGTGTATCGGCTGGCAGGCGGTCGTATTATCGGCCGGGTTGCTGATAGGCGCCCATCCGTTAGCCGCTCAACCCGGCATCAGTTTGCTGACAGGTCCGGTTCGCGGTACCATTGGCGCTGAACTTAGCCTACATTTATCCCCCTACACGGCGCTGACGCTGTCTGCCACAACAGCCTGCTGGAAGTCCGGACAGGATCGTCCCAACTTTCTGCTGGGCGGACTACAGCTTTTCTTCAAGCCAGAGGGTAACCGCTGGCTCCTGGCAGCCTATGCCGGCACGATGCAACGTGGCGATGTCTATCTTCCGGTAGGCGGGCTTACCGGAGGCTTCGAGTGGCAAGCAACGCCGCACTGGTCTTTCAGTGCGGAAATAGGTATAGGGGTCACCATTGGTGTGCTGCTCATAGCAGCGATTCCTCTTCCTTTTTCGCTTGTAGCTGCCCGGATTCGATATCGCCTTTAGCTGGTCCTTCGTCCGCCTCCCACCTACCGATACCCTGCTGCCTCCAAACGGGTGGCGGGTTTACAGGCGCTCGGTCGCTGGCTCGGGATAGGGTACAGTACGTGGCCGGCGACCTGGGCGGACAACCAGGTGGCCACGGGCAGCGACACGATCCCGGACCAGCTCTATCGTGTAGGTGCCAGGCGGCAGGTAGTAGCGTCCGTTGTCGGCTGCTTTTACCTGCGTCTTCTCATCGCGTCGGGCATTAAAGGCCGCCACCTGCGTGCTATCGATCGTCAGGTCGTACACCGGATAGTTAAGGCCCACTTCAGCCGTGTCTATCCGCGTAGCCAGTAAGAGGCTGTCTTCGGTCAGCACCCGGATCGTTACCGGACCAGCCGCCTGGCTATAGTACGGAATCCGCACAGCGGGCGTGTCGGGCGGCATCCAGACGGCCCGGAGGCGTCCCCAGTCTGGATTATGCCGGACTGTATCGATGACAAACACGTGCAGCGGCCGTTGCAACAGCTCCGGCGTAAGTTGCTCGATCTCCTCCAGATCAGCTACATAGAGCGAGCGTCCATGCGTAGCGACAACTAAATCTCGTTCCCTTTTGTGAATCACCAGATCATGCACGGGGGCATGCGGCAATCCTTCGTAAAAGGGCATAAACGAGCGTCCACCGTCGAGCGACACGTAAAGGCCTCCGTCGGTACCCACGTAGAGGATATTCGGGTTATAGGGATCCTCGCGCACTACATTGATGGGTTCGTAGGGCAAGTCCGTTCCGATTCGTTCCCAGCTCTGCCCATAGTCTTCCGAGCGATAGAGATACGGCGTAAAATCATCCCAGCGATAGCCGTTGAGTGCTACATAGACACGGCTTTCTACATGCTGCGAGGGCTCGACGTGACTCACCCAGAGATGCTGGGGCAGATCGTCCGAGATGCGCGTCCAGGTAACGCCTCCATCTCGGGTCACGTGCACCAGTCCATCGTCACTCCCTACATAGATGAGCCCAAAGCGAAGTACCGATTCAGCAATTGTTGTGAGCGTACCATAGGGGACATCCCCTTTACGACCGCCCCGTGTCAGATCGCCGGAAATTGTCTCCCAGTCATCCCCGCGATTGAAAGAGCGGTGGAGCTTGTTCGAGCCCAGGTATAGAATATCGGGATGATGTCGTGACAGAAAGATCGGCGTTTCCCAGTTGAACCGCAGCGGCGTTTCACCCAGTTTATGCCGGGGCTTGATAGGCACCCGTCGGCCTGTCCGCCGCTCGATTCGGAAATAATTGCCGAACTGAAAGCCCGTATAGACAATATCGTTTGTACGTGGATCGACCTGCACCTGCATGCCATCGCCTCCCAGCAATCGTTCGTAGGGATAGCGACCTTCGGCATACCATGCATAGCTGAACTTGTAGGTGCTGGGTCCTACCCAGACGCCGTTATCCTGCAGACCGCCATAGACGTTGTAAGGCCGAGCACTATCGACCGCTACCGAGTAGAACTGTCCTACAGGTGGCGTGTTGGCTTTGAACCAGGTTCTCCCGCCATCGTAGGTCAAGTTCACCCCACCATCGTTGCCATTGACCAGATGGCCGGGCCGGTCCGGATTGATCCAGAGGGCATGATGATCCACATGCACGTTTTCCTCGTTGATTGAACGCCAGGTGCGCCCTCCGTCGTCCGATACCAGAAGGGGCACGCCCAGAATGTAGACGTGATCGGGATCGTTTGGATCGACGCGGATCTGGCCAAAGTAATAGCCATAGGAGAAATACACATTATCCAGATAGCCCTCGTGCGTGCGTTTCCAGGTGCGTCCGCCGTCATCCGAGCGATACACTTCGGCCCCGATAACCGGCGTCTCAAACAGCTCACGATTCGCATCGGTCAGATAGTCATAGAGGGCCCGAGGCTTGATCTCGCCGCGTCGCACCATGGCTTTTACTTTTTGGGCGGTGTACTCGCGCGGGAAGCCGTTTTCTCGCAGAAAAGCCTCCAGGGAGTCGTCCGATAGGGCCAGAAAGGCTTCGCGACGCATTTCCAGAAAGTCTTCCTTGGTCAGTGCGGGTTTTTCCTTCTTTTCTTCGGGCCGATGGTACTGGTTGTCCAGCAACGCATAGAGAATCTGTGGATTTCTGGGATAAATGGCCAGCCCGATGCGTCCCACTCCCGCACCCGTGGGGAAACCACTACCTTCTACGTTAAGACGCTGCCAGGTCTCTCCCCCATCGGTTGACTTGAAGATGCCAGAGCCCGGCCCTGCTTCGACGAAGTTCCAGGCGCGGCGTTCTCGATGCCACATAGCCGCATAGAGGATATCGGGGTTCGTGGGATCCAGGACCAGGTCGATGGCGCCAGTATTTTCGTCTACATAGAGCACACGTCGCCAGGTACGCCCGCCATCTGTCGTCTTATAGACGCCACGTTCGGGATTCGGCGAATACAGATGGCCGATGGCCGCTACCCAGACCGTGTTCGGATCCTGCGGATGAATCACTATACGGCCGATATGGTGGGTTTCGGCCAGCCCCAGATGCTCCCAGGTGTGTCCTCCATCTGTAGAACGATAGACCCCTGTTCCGGCATAAGACGAACGGCTGGAGTTACTTTCGCCGGTGCCCACCCAGATGACCTCACCGTGCTTCCAGTCCACCGCAATATCCCCGATGGTCATGGTCGCTTCCCGATCGAAAAGCGGCTGAAAAGAAATACCGTTGTTTTCGGTTTTCCAGAGTCCTCCTGAGGCATAGGCCACATAGAATCTGGTAGGATCGGCTGGATCGACGTCAACATCCACCACACGACCGCTCATGATCGTCGGGCCAATGCTGCGCAACGGCACGTTACGTACCAGCGAGCGTTCTACCCGGGCCATGCGCTCCTGAAACGACCGCAATCGAACTTCAGCAGGTGTGGGTGGAACCGGCGCCTGCTCCTGCGCCAGTGCCGTCATCCATACCAGACCCAACAGCAGTCCCCAGAGGCTACCCGATCGATTGACTTTAGGCTTGTTCATGGTTGTGCTATATTTCATTCGGCCGGGATGAGCAGAAACTACAAGAATGATTTATTTTTTGCCATGCCACTACGCGTTCCAGAAGTGATCACTGCGCCACCTCGTATGGCTGGCTTGCTCCCCCTGCACACGCGTGCCTTTGCGCTGGCATTGCAGACGGCACGACGTTCACTGGCACGCCGCAGCCGGTTGATGCGGCTGGTTGTGCAGGCCTCACGCCAGTTAGCCCGACGCAAGGTTGCCCTGGCTCAGGTATGGCGCGAGCTACATACTTTGCTCCGTCTGGTACAGGCCTGGATGCGACGTGAGTATCAGGTGATTCCGTGGCGTTCGTTGCTCTATGGAGTAGCTGCACTGGCCTATTTTGTCAATCCAGTTGACCTGCTACCCGACGCTTTGCCGGGTCTGGGGCTTGTCGACGACGTGGCCGTCATTGCAGCAGTTGCCCGTGCCATTCGCAGCGACCTTGATCGCTTCCGGCAATGGGAAGCCGTACAACGCCATCCTAACCCCCACTGCCTATGAAGGCGCTATTGATCGCCCTGGGGGGTGCCCTCGGAGCGCTTTCTCGCTACGCCCTCTCGGGCCTGATCTATGCCTGGCTGGGACCCACCTTTCCCTGGGGAACACTGGTGGTCAACCTGACGGGCTGCTACGGACTGGGCCTGCTGTGGGCTCTTTCAGAAACCCTCCCGATGCCAGCTTCGATATCGCCGCTGGTGTTTGTGGGATTCTTCGGGGCATTCACGACATTTTCCACCTACGGGCTCGAAAGCTTTAACCTGCTGCGCGACGGAGAGCTGTTGCGGGGACTGCTGAACCTGCTGGGTAGCAGTCTGGCCGGTTTGCTGTGTGTTGCGTTGGGTTTTCTAACGGCTCGCCTGGTGCTTTATCTGGAAAGGGTGCCATGATCAAGCTACCTGCCGAAGGGGTCCTGCTGCGCATTTTTATTGGCGAGACCGACCGCTATCACGGACGGCCGCTCTACGAACAAATTGTGCTCAAAGCCCGTGAGCTGAACCTGGCCGGCGCTACCGTACTACGTGGCATTATGGGCTTTGGCGCCTCCAGCCGCATGCACACGGCTAAATGGCTGCGGCTTTCAGAAGATCTGCCCGTTGTGGTGGAAATCGTTGATACAGAAGCGAATATCCAAAAGCTCTTACCTTTTCTGGATGAAGTCGTACAAGAGGGACTCATTACCATGGAGAAGGCTTATGTTATCCGCTATCCTCACCGCTCGGAAGATTAAACACGCCGGCTTCCTGTTGATCACCCTGCTGTGGGTGATTCCGACGCAAGCCCAGGAGACGGTCGACACGCTGGCCATCCGTCTCATCCGCGAAGAGGGGCTGACGCGAAGCCAGGTCATGGAAACGATATTCTGGCTGACCGACGTGTACGGCCCGCGGCTCACTGGCTCGCCTCAGCTCGACAGTGCGATGGCCTGGGCTGCGCGTCGGCTGGCTGGCTGGGGCCTGAACGTACACCGTGAGCCGTGGGGACCGTTCGGGCGGGGCTGGATGCTGCATCATGTGCGGGTTGAGGTGACAGCTCCGGTCACTTTCCCGGTGCTTGCCTACCCGAAAGCCTGGTCGCCCGATATTGACGGACCGGTCACGGCCGAGGTAGTGCGTTTCGATGTGGAGGATACCAGCGCGTTCGCTGCCTATCGCGGCAAACTACGCGGTAAGATCGTGTTGCTGGAACCTCCACGTCCGCTTGAAGAACCCTTTAAACCGCTGGCGCGACGGCGCGATGCCGAAGACCTGTTGGCCCTGGCAAACGCAGCCCATCCCGAAGGCGGGGGGCGCCGCTACAGTGCTGCTGCCCTACGACGACTGGAACTGGCCCAGCGACGTCTCCAGTTTCTCTACGAAGAACAGCCCCTGGCTATCCTGGACCGCAACTTCCGGGGGGATTACGGGACCGTTTTCGTATCGGCAGCGCGCGTGCCCACTCCACCGGGTACCCCCTGGTATGAACGTCCCGGCCCCTGGACACCGGGGATCACGGTCATCCCACAGTTTACGGTGGCTGTAGAACATTACAATCGCATCTATCGCCTGCTCGAACGCGGCTTCCGTGTGGAGATGACGCTGGATCTGGACGTGTCCTTCTACGACAGCGATCCCTACGAATACAACCTGATCGCCGAACTTCCGGGCACCGATCCCCGGATCGGCGATGAAATTGTCATGCTCGGAGCCCATTTCGACTCGTGGCATGCCGGCACTGGGGCCACCGACAACGCAGCCGGCTCGGCGGTCATGATGGAAGCCATGCGCATCCTGAAAGTGGTGTATGAACAGCTCGGCCGCGGACCACGCCGCACCATCCGACTGGCGCTCTGGACAGGCGAAGAACAGGGGCTACTGGGCTCGCGGGCCTATGTCCATCAACACTTCGCCGAACTACGCGGATGGGGGCAGCCACCCGCTCGCCTCAAGCCCGCCCATGCAAAATTTTCCGTCTATTTCAACCTTGACAACGGTGGCGGCAAAATCCGGGGTATCTACCTGCAGGGCAATGAAGCCGTAGCCCCGATTTTCCGGGCCTGGCTGGCCCCCTTCCACGATCTGGGCGCGGCCACGCTTTCATTACGCAACACAGGCGGCACAGACCATCTGTCATTCGATGCCGTCGGCCTGCCCGGCTTCCAGTTTATTCAGGACCACCTGGCCTATGGCACACGCACCCACCACTCCAACATGGATGTCTTCGACCATGTGATCGAGGAGGACCTGAAGCAGGCCGCTACCATCATTGCTGCCTTCGCCTACCATGCCGCTGAACGCGACGAACGCATTCCACGTAAGCCCCTACCAATATCCGAAGGCACTCGCTAACCCGACCGAAAGAACTGCACATCGGAGCATCTGCTAATTGTTAATGGGCGAGCCCAAGGGCTCGCCCTCCTTTTTCGACAAACGCAGCTCCGACAACCCAGAGAAAAAAACCCGCTCCCGTTTTCCAAGCCGCACAGCAACAGCCAACTCACGAAGCACGGGCATCCTGCGGAGCCGCCACTTCAACGGGCTTCATAGGATACACGAGGAGCGTCTGGGTCGGATAGGCGAACTCAATCCCCTCCTGCGCAAAGCGCTCAAACAGTGCCAGGTTGATAGCCTGTTGAATATCCATGTACAGCGTATAGTCCGGTTCAAGGACCCAGTAGACCACTTCAAAATTAAGCGAAGACGGCCCAAATTCCTTGAAGTGGGCGCGATCAAAACGCGTACGCTCCTGTGCCTCGACGATCTCGCGAATAATCTGCGGAATTTTTTCCAGCTTCTCCTTGGGCGTCTGATAAACTACCCCTACCGTAAAGACAATACGTCGCTCTCGCATGCGTTTATAGTTGCGAATGCGGCTGTTGAGCAGGTCACTGTTACCGAATACCAGCTGCTCTCCTGTAAGGCTGCGAATGCGCGTGGATTTCAGGCCGATATGTTCGACCGTTCCCATGTAGTTGTCGACAATAATAAAATCGCCCACCACAAAGGGTTTGTCCAGCACAATGGAAAGCGAAGCGAACAGGTCTCCCAGAATATTTTGCACTGCCAGACCGATGGCCACCCCCGCAATCCCGACGCTCGCGACCAGCGCCGTGATGTCCACCCCAAAATTGTCCAGCGCCACCAGTAACACGACCGTCCAGAGGGCCAGCCGCCCGATGAAGCCCAGCGCCTGCATTGAAGTGACAGCAGCCGGATCTTCTTCGAGCTTCTGTTGACGGTAGCGCTCAACATAGAAGGTAATGAGCCCACTGCCCCAGCGAATAACCTGCAGCAATAACAGTACAAAAGCGATACGTCCACCCCACTGAAGGATCGGCCGAGGCAACTGCACGATCGCTACGGCCGCGTAGAAAGCAAGCCCGACCAGGAAATAGGCCCGCGTCTGACGCAGGACGTTAGCAATGACGTTGTCGATGTTCGTGCGCGTACGCTTGGCCAGGACCTCAAGCTTTCTGGTCAGTATGCGCTGTATGCTAATAAAAACCACCGCCAGTGTTGCCCATACGCCAAGGGCTTTGAGCCAGTCCAGTAGCGGCACGCCAGCGATCATCGTCTGGCCCCATTCACCCAGCTGCCATCCGAAAAGCATGATCTTCTGCTGTCCGTTTCGGCGTTCCTGTACGCGAAAAAATATAAGGGATCCACGAGAAGAGCGGAACAGGGATTTTTTTGTTGCGGTTGATGCTGCTGCTCTTTCCGGGGATCTGCTGAAGCGACGTCGTATGGAACCGGTCAGTGACTATCAACCCGAACGCCGCATTGGCCCTACGGTCTCTCGAGACAAATGGCTTAACCATGCCAAGAACAAGCTGGCACGGGGCTATGTGCTTATTGTTGGCACAGAGCGACGCAACGCCAACTTTTATCTGCGGGGAAAAGGGTACGAAATGTGTCCCTACGACATTGCCCAGGCCATGATCAAGCAGGGGTTGGTGGTGCAAACCGGCAAGCATCACCTTGGCCTTATTTATGAGCTGGTGCCGGAGCTCAAGGCGGAGCTGCAACAGCGCCATCGCCCACGCCAGCCCGAAACGCCAGAGCCCGATACCATGGAAACCATCCTGGGTGGCCTGGAAGACGAGGCCGAACCCATCACTATCGAAGAAGAACTGGACGAAACAATAGATGAAGAAGCGGAGGACGAGGCCTTAGATAAGGAGTCAGGAGATGAAGAAACGCCTGACGACTTAGTGGATGACCCGAGAGCTTAACACCTACTACTCCTCGGTCAAGTCTGCTTCAACCACCAGCCCCACCAACTGGTCGCTGTGCACGACCAGCAGGGCCCGATCCGGTCCAGCCTGTGCCTGCAATAACCGTCGTGCCTCCTCCAGGGAAGTCTCAGGTGTCAGGGTGATCGGATGAGGATTCATAATGGTCGATACTGGTTCTTGGGCCTGCCCTTCCTGTTGTAAAGCCTGTTGTACGCGCTCGCGACTGACCAATCCAACAGGTCGGTGGCGTGCATCCTCGACAGGTACAAAGCGCAGCTGCTTCCACTCCATGAGCGCCGCTACAAAAAGTAGCGGCTCGTCCTCCTGCACAGTGACCAGATCCGTTGTCATCACGTGTTCCACGCGACGGCTGACCTGCGCTTCGCGCTCGCGTACTGTCTCCAGCTGCGCAAGCGCCCAGCAATGCACTGGCCGGTTTTCCTGCTGATACGCCTGCATGGTAAGCACCAGCGCTTCCAGACGTTCAGCACGACTGCCCCGTCCTTTCAGGGCAGCCAGTGAGCGCAACTGCCATTCGGCACCGTTCTGTCCGCTTGCTACCCGTTCCTGAATGATGCCCAGGTAGTGTGTGATGTCTGCTGGATCGATAGCCAGACGCTGCAATCCTGCCCGTGCCAGCGGCAATAGCTCCTCCAGAATCAGTCGCGGCGCCGGCCAGCGCGTTCCATCCAGCCAGGTTAACTGACTGCCCAGTCCCAGGCGGGCAGCGGCGATGAAGTTGCCCCGGACCTCATCAAAATCGATCCGCCGGGTTAGCTCTGGCTCCCGATGCGCCAGCTCCAGCACCAGTCCGACCCAGAACGCGGCATTGGCCACTGCGTCGGCCGTTGTCGGTCCGGAGGGCAGCACGCGGTTTTCGATACGCAGATGCGGGCGCCCTCCGGCCACCCCATAACAGGCCCGGTTCCAGCGATAGACCGTGCTATTGAAGAGCCGAAGCGCCTGCAGGTGAGGAACGTCGCCCTGTTCCAACACCTGCAGGGCATCTTCAAATGGGGAGGCCGGTGCCAGCAGCATTCGAAAACGTGCCAGATCTTCCTGATAGATTTCCAGCACCGACTCCCGCACCCAATCTGTGCCAAAGTGCACGCGTGGACTCATCTCTCGCAGATACAGGTTACCTCCCCGCGTATCAATCGCCTGGCGAAAGACAGCAATGCGCGTTTCGTGCCAGAGCCGTTTCCCGAAAAGCACCGGCGCATTAGCGCCCGCGGCCAGCACCGGCGCCACCGCTACCTGAGCCGCGTTGTAAAACTGGGCAAAGGCATCCGGGTCAACCTGCAAGTGCACCTGAAAGCTGGCATTACATCCCTCGACCATAATCGAATCCAGCTGCACGAACAGCTCATCAATACCTGTGATTTGCAACTGAACAGGCCCCCCACGCATGCGAAGGATCGCTTCATTGAGCTGCCGATACCGCGGCAACGGCATCATATTGTCCAGCGTCAGATCAGACAGATGAACAGTAGGCAGAATACCGCAGAGTACGTACCCGATCTGGTATTGTTGGGCCAGCTGTTGCACATAGTCCAGATGCCTGCGCAACTGATTCTCCAACCGACAAAATGCATTGTGCTGTAGCAACAAGGGATCAAGATTAAGCTCCAGGTTAAAACGGGTCAATTCAGCAACCAGATGCGCATCCGTATGCTGCTGCAGTATCTGGGCAGCTAAAGGCGCGGGATTCCCTCCGGGCTCTACCAGAAAAAGCTCTTGCTCGGCACCAATGCGATGGATGCCCGACTCAATCCAGCCGGCCTCCAGCATCCAGGCCAGCGCTTCAAGATCGTTCAACAATGCGGTGATCATTGAAATGTAACCGGTCCGTTAAGAATTTGTCGCGCCAATTTTTTGCTTGCCTCTGTTGAAGGTAGCAGATAACATAAACAAGATCTTTTCAAAAAACTGGTCGATTGTGATTGCCATGCGAAACGGCCTATTGCTTCTGCTGAGCTGTCTGGTCTGGACGACGGCGCACGCGCAGCATGCTACGCTTCAGGGACGTGTATTGGACGCGCGCACCGGCGAGCCATTGCCCGGGGCTAACGTGGTGATTCCAGCACTCAACCAGGGAGCAGCGACCGACGTCGATGGTCTGTATCGTATTGAAAATATACCACCCGGTACCTACGAAGTCGTGGCCCGCTTCGTGGGCTATCGAGAAGGTAACGTCGAGGTGACCCTGACTCCCGGTGCCACGGTCACCCAGGACTTCGCGCTGGAAGAAGACTTGCTTCAGCTTGAAGAGGTGGTGGTCACCGGCCAGGGCACCAGCATTGCGCGGCGTAAGCTGGCCACCGATGTAGCAGTGCTCACCGCCCGCGACATCGAAGAGGCTCCGGTGTTGTCCGTAGATCAGTTGTTACAGGGGCGCGTCGCCGGCGCTACCATTCGTCTGCAAAGTGCCCAGCCGGGACAGGCGGCTTTGATCGACTTTCGAGGTATCACGAGCGTCATTGGCAGTCAAACGCCGGTCATTTACATTGATGGGATCCGCGTCGACACCGAACTGGGGACCAGCTTGAGCCTGGGAGGGGAACTGACCTCTGCCTTAGCTGAGCTGATTACCAGCGATATCGAACGGATAGAAATCACCCGCGGAGGAGCTGCAAGTACCCTCTACGGTTCGGACGCAGCCTCCGGTGTCATTCAGATCTTTACCAAACGAGGACAGGCCGGTCGTTCTACCGTGACCATCCGCACAGAGCTGGGCTTTGATCAGCCAGAAACCCGCTTTTTAAAAGATACAGGCTTTTCATTTCCACAGACACGTGAAGATCCCAACGATCCCAACTATGGCAAAACGAACTTCATCCGTGACCAATTTCTGAAAAACGGATTCTATCAAAACTACTATGTAGGCTTCTCGGGCGGCTCGCCCACCTTTACCTATAACGTAAGTGGTCGCCTGCAGAATGACACGGGCGTGCAACCCAAGAACGAAAACACCCTGTACGCCTTACGCGCCAACTTGCAGGCCAGCGTACGGCCCAACGTAGAGGTTTCGTTCTCTGGTTCCTACGTGCGCTCTCAGTTTCAGCGCCTGTTTAATGGTCAGTCGATCTTTGATCCGCTGACCACATTCGAAGTGGGCGATGCGCTGTTTTTCAGCGGAGCTGAAACCTTCGAAGAAGCCCTGCGCATCTTCTTATTGCCCGATGTCAATGAAGGCGTGCACCGCTTCACGGCAGGTTCTACCATTCGTTTTACCCCTTCCCGTCTCTTTTCCACCAGATTAACAGTAGGCATTGACATGCGCGCCAACGAGCAGCGCGTCTTCCTGCCTATAGAATTCGAACCCGTCTCGGGTGATCGTGGCGAGCTAAACCGATACAACCGTGATTTCTCTGTGGTTACTCTGGAATATGTAGGCACAATCAACTACCCCCAGCGGGGGGCGATCGCCTCAACCTTTACCTTCGGCGTCCAGGGTTTCCGCGAAGATGAAAGCATCATTACAGCTACAGGCACCACATTTGCCCTCCCCGGAACCGAAGACTTAGACGAGGCAGCGACCGTTACGGCGGAGGAAACGCGAACGCAGATCTTCAATGGCGGCATCTTCTTCCAGGAGCAGCTTAGCCTGTATGACCGCCTTTTCCTGGAAGCCGGGCTGCGCCTGGATGGCAACAGTGCCTTTGGCAAAGAGGTCGGATTACAGGCTTATCCGAAAGTCGGCCTTTCCTATAACATCCATGAAGAGCGCTTCTGGCACAACACACTACGCACCCTGATACCTGTGCTCAAATTGCGGCTGGCCTATGGGGAAACCGGCAAATTCCCCTCCCCCTTTGCACGCGATATTACCTTCCAGGCTACGCCCTTCCGAGGAGAAAGCGCCCCGCGTTTCGACAATCCAGGAAACCCTGAACTGAAGCCAGAACGAACAGCCACCCTGGAGGGTGGATTTGATGCGCTGCTTTTCCAGAATCGGATCAGCCTGAACCTGACGTTCTATCGAGCACGTACAAAAGATGCGCTGCTGTTCGTACCCGAGCAACCTGTCACTGGAAAAGGTACCCAGTTACGGAATGTAGGTACCATTGAAAATACGGGCGTCGAACTTGCAGCCGAAATCTATGTGTTCAACCGACGCGATCTCCAGTGGTCCATCGGGCTCACTTACCATGGCTTCCGCAATCGCATGGTTGATATGGGCGGTGCCCCACCGTTTGCCATTTTTGAACCCTGGCAGCGGGTAGAAGAAGGGCATCCTGTAGGAGAGTGGTACGTAACCGTGCCTATCGACACCAATGGAGATGGATTGCCCGATGATTCTGAGTTTCAGTTTATTGGAAAGACGCCCTATCCCACCAAAACGGGATCAATTTCCACAACCCTCACGCTGTTCAACAATCGGCTCCAGTTTTATGCCTTAGCGGATTGGGCTACAGGTAGCCTTGTCGCCGACTATGGCAGCGCATGGGCTTCATTCAATGGTATCGAACGCACGGTTTTCCCCACCCGCTATGACCTTGATGGTAATGAAATTGGCAAGTTTCGCTATCGTGAAGCGTTTATAGCGCTGCTCAAAAACGGAGATTACCTGAAAATCCGGGAGCTCTCACTCCGTTACCGCGTGCCGCGTACCTTGCTGCAAAACCTTCCGGTACAACGCGCCAGTATCAGCTTCAGCGTCCGCAACGTGTATACATTTGCCAAGCAGGACCTGGTTGATCCGGAACTGGTGGGATGGGCCGCCCCGGGCGACCTGCAACTGGGTGGTGTTCAGAGCATCACCCTGTCGCCACCTCGCCAGTTCCGCTTTGCGGTACAGGTAACCCTCTAACCCGACAGGTAAACCATCTGGTTCAAGCGATGCGACGCACGATTCGTCTGATTGGACTGTCAGCGGGCCTATTCCTGCTGGGTTTCTATGGATCAGGATGTGATTTCCTGGATCCTACGCGCGTTGAGAACCCACGTACCACGTTGGAAGATTTCCAGAAAGCACCCGAACCTGTAAAGGCGCTGCTGCCAGGCTTACGCGCCCAGTTTGCCCGCGCGCTGGGTGCTGTAGTGGTCATCACGGAATTTGTGACGGACAACTTCTCCATCAACGGGACGGGCCTGGGCGGCACGGTTTATGACTTCCCTCGCGACATCAAACCGGTCGATATGGACCGAACCAGTCGCTTTACTGGTCCTTATTGGAACCTGCAGGAACTCCGAGCCCTGGCAGATTTCTTGATTAACGAAGTCGCCCCGGCAGACGAACGAGCCACCCCAGAACAATTGGCCGAGGCCCACTACTATCGGGGGATGGCTTACCTGATGTTAGGGGAGAATTTTGTGGCGGTTCCGGTGGAACCTGATGGACTACCTGTACCCGCGGCTCAGCTCCTGGCGCAAGCCATCAGCGATCTGGAACAGGCCCTGGGCACCAATGCCCAGTTACCCGATGGGGTGTTACTGGATCTGGCCGCCCGGGCCGCACTGGCCCGCGCGCATCGGGCCCTGGGACATCCCAATCTGGCCGACCAGTATGCCCAGCAGGTGCTTGCTGCGGATCCCCTCTTCCTCTTTGCGCAAGGATTCGATGCCAGTTCCATCGACAATGCGCCCTGGGCCTACCTGGTGGCACGGGCCCTACAGGAAATGCAACCCCTCCCCCGGCTTGATTTTCTGGATCCCAAGTATATTGACCGCGAAAGCCCGATACCGGTCGCCAAGGCCGAAGAAATGCTCCTGATCCGGGCCGAGGTTGCGCTGGCGAATGGCGATGAAACGGCTGCCCGCAATTTCATGAAAGCAGCCCGTTCGCTGGCTGCTTCACGTCCGGTTGCTGAATTTCAGGATGATGACCCGCGCCTGGATAATGACCTGAATCCTCGCCCCCGTAGCTCATCGATCCTGATTGCCGATGAGCCCGGGGCTCCGTTCCGAGCAGGCCTGGTCAAAGATCGCCCGGGCCTGGTTACCGTCCCTTTGATCTCAGCTACCTCCGTCACCGATGACGATATCGATGCGGCCAGTGGCACCGAGCTTGTCCGGCTGCTGTACTTAATGCGCCAGGAAATTTTATTCCTGGAGGCCCGACGCATGCACGACTTAGGGATTCGCCTCCCCGTTATGTTACGTGAAATCAATACCAACCCCAACATCAATGATGGTGACCTCGGCACCCGGGTCTTTGTGCCCGACTATATCCCACCTGCCAACGAGATGGACCTGTATGATCCCCTGATTCTCTATGACGAGCAGGGCAACTTGCTCACGAATGAAGTCACGATCCGTGTGGACATGAATCGTGTGCTGGCAGAATCGCGTGGGTTGGTCGTGCAAAATCCGCTATTACCCGGTCAGTAATATTTCGATCCTCAAGGAATTTCCAACGCCCGGCCTCTACAACAGCCGGGCGTTGTTTTTTGAAACCTCTAACCGGACGGCTTCGTTTTGGGGATCGCAAGACACATCGGCCAAGCGGGTGCAGATGGTGCTCCGGCGATTATCATTCCTGATTGGACTGTCCGTATTGGTCGCTGTCCAGGCCTTTGCCCAGTACGCGCTGTCTGATACGCTACGGGTGCAGCAATTGCTGGTGCGCAGCCTGACCTACCTGGAAGTTGGCCAGCCAGATAAAGCCATTCCGCTGCTCGAAGAGGCCCTGGAGCTGCTCCCGAACACCCCGGCCCTACTGAGCACCCTGGGACGTGCCTATCGCCAGCAAAACGACCTGCGTACGGCTCGCTTCTATGCCGAAAGAGCCTGTCGGCAGGCGCCGCAGGAGATCAGCTACTGCCACGAGTGGCTCAACCTGCTTGAGGCTACCGGCGAAACGGCAGCGCTCCAGAAGGCGATCCACTTTATGCACCGGTACCATCCCGAGGCTCCCTCTGTACTGCAATGGCAGGCCCGCTGGGCCCAGCAGCGCGGGGATCTTAGAACGGCCCGTCGACTCTACGAACAGCTGCGCGACCGCTACGGCGCCGACACCAGCCTGTACCGAGTGCTCTGGCCGCTGCAACTGGCTACGGGCGACTCGCTGGCTGCCCAGCATACCCTGGAAGCCTTGCTGTCTCTGGAACCGACCAATCCACACCTGTGGCGTACACTGGGTACCCTCTACCTGCATCAGGGCTTCCGCGAAAAAGCTCGCTGGGCACTGGAACGCACCCTACGACTTGATCCTCAAGATACCTTGGCCGCACACCTGCTGGCCCGGCTGGAACCCTATCCATCGACCCCGGAAGCCCTGCTGGCCCGTGCGCGCTACCTGATTACGCAACAACCCACAGACCCACAGGCCCTTCAGGAAGCACGTGTCCTGCTGCAGGACGTGCTGCGTCAGGACTCAACCCACGTCGCAGCCCTTCGCCTGCTGGCCCGCCTGTACCGCGATCGGCATCCCGAATGGGCAGCTGCGTTGCTCATGCGCAGCCTGCAATACGATCCCCGCGACTTATCCACCTGGAGTGCAGCCGCGCACTCCTGGCTGGAAGCCGGGATGCCTCGACGCAGCGCACAGGTGGCCGAAGAAGGTCTGTTTCTCTTTCCGGACCAGCCTGCACTGTTACGGCTGGCTGCCTACGCCTACCTTTCACTGGGCAAACCTGACGCCGCCCTTCCCTTTGTGGAGACCTTTCTGAAGCACCTGCCCGAATGGTCCGAACAGTCCACAGAAACGGCTGCGGAGTTTCACGCACTGCAGGGGCACCTGCTGGCCCGTCTGCAACAACCCGAGGCTGCACGCGCAGCTTGCCAGCAGGCACGGCAGCAGGGCGGCCCTCTGCCCGCCGTACGCCTCCATTGCGCTGTGGTAGCCTGGCTGGCCGACCATTCCGAAAGTGCTCTCGAGGAAGCCGCTACCACCCTCCCGGCCCAACCTGAACCCTGGATGCCGGAGACGCTCGGCTGGTTGTATTTACAGGCCGGACGACCTGAACAGGCCCGGGCAGTGCTCCAGCAGGCGCTGCAGACCGGCCAGGCCGGTCCCCTTACCTATGCCTACCTGGGCGAAGCACTGGCCCGCATGGGACACCAGGACGAAGCCCGACGTATCTGGCGAGAAGGGCTTCGAAAAGACCCGAATCACCCCTACCTCCAACGCCTCCTCACCACGCATCAATGAGCCGCTGAACCATGCGCCCGCCCTGGTTTCTCTTTGTATTATCAGCTGGCCTGTTACTGGGCGGATGCGCCCGTGGTCCACGCTTCGCTGACCGTCCCCACCTGCCTGCCCGTTTCCCCTATCATTCCGCCGAACAGATTCGCTACCAGCTCCGTCTGCCGCTTGACACCCTCTACGCGTTTACCGGTCAGGCCAGACTGCAGTTGCGTACATCGGAAGGCACCGATAACCTCTCGGCCACTATCGTTGCCCGCCGGCACGACTCACTCCTGATCCGCCTGAGCCCTGGCTGGGGCATCGAGGCCGCACGCCTGTTGATTACCCCCGACAGTGTGCTGCTGCATGACCGCATCCATCATCGGCTGTATACAGGCACGCGTGCCGATCCGGCCGTACGTCGGCTACCGCTGCTGACTGAAAGCGATCCGTTTCTGAGTCTGCTGGGCGCCCTCTATCCGCCCCCCGGCCGCTGGCATGTAAGCGCCGACTCCAGTTATTATTATCTGAGTGACCCTGTGGGACAGCACCGATATGTCGTGGACCCGGCCCGGTGGCGCGTCGTTCGCTACGAACGCTATGACCCGGTCGGCACGCTTGTTGAAGCTTACCGCTTCGAAGCGTTCGATCGGTTTGGCCGGTTATTTCTCCCACGCCGGCTGCAGCTCGAACGCCCCGACCTTGGCGTGACCGTCCGCCTGTACTACCGCACGATACAGTTAAACCCGCCGGAGCTACCGTTTGCCTGGCATCCAGACGAACGCACGCGCCGCATTCCTTTTCAAGCCCTGCGGGAACGACCATGAAGCGGTTGCTTCTATGCCTGTTGCTCACGCTGAGCGCATCGACCGCGCTGGCCCAGTCCACCCAGAATCGCACGGAAATTGAGCGTCGCCTCCAGGCGCTTCGTGAACAGATCCGTCAAGAGGAAGCAAGACTGGCCGAAACGACTGAAGCTGAGGCAGCTACGCTGCAAACGCTCGAAAGCATTGAACGTCAGATCGCCATTCGACGCGAACTGATCCGGAGCTACCGGCAACGCCTGGAGGAGCTGGCCCGCACGATCGACTCATTGCAACAGGCTGCCCGGGCACTTAGCCAAGAAATCGAAAAACTGAAAGCCCAGTATCGCCGCCGGGCGCTACATGCTTACAAGTATGGTCGCATGCATGACCTGGCCTTGCTCCTTTCAGCACAATCTATCAACCAGATGCTCATTCGGGCCCGCTACCTGGGCCGTTTTGCGCGTCAGCGTCAGGCCAAGCTTGAAGCGATCCAGCAGGCAACGGCCGCCCTGGAAGCACGCCGGCAGCAGCTTCTGGCCGCACAACAGGAAACCGAGCAGTTACTTCAGGAAGCCGAAGCCGAACGGCAACGGCTGGCCCGCCTGGAGCGCGAGCGCCGTCGCGTGATTCAAGCACTGCGCGCCCAGCGCATTTCGCTGGAGCAATCCCTGGCACAAAAACGCCAGGCGGCACGCGAACTGGAATCCCGCATCCGGGCATTGCTGGCGGCCGAACGGGAGCGCCGGCGTGCCCGCGAAGCGACCGATCCATCGGCGGCCGTAGCTTTTGCCGAACTGACTGGATCGTTTGAACAAAACCGGGGACGCCTGCCCTGGCCCGCTGAAGGCGCCGTGGTAGAGCCTTTTGGTGAAGTCGTCAATCCCATTTATGGCACGCGCACGCCCAATCCTGGGATTCTGATTGCTACGGCACCGCAGGCCGAAGTACGTGCTGTCTTCGACGGCCGCGTGATCGCCATTGATGCCATGCCTGAGTACGGGACGTACATCCTCATCCAGCACGGCGAATACCAGACCTTCTACAGCAACCTGTCGCTTGTGTACGTATCGATCGGCCAGCCGGTCCGGGCCGGACAGATCATCGGACGCGCCGGTACCGAGGCCGAACCCAAACGCGCCGGCGTGTTCTTTTCACTCTTCCGAGGCGGCGAGGTGCTGAATCCCATGCCCTGGTTACGCCCCCGCTGATTCCTTTCCGTGATTTCACATAAGCTTGCCGGAGAATCCAGGCAAATGCGCAGAGCAGCGGTTATTTTTGGAAGGTTTGGAGTATCCATGCAAAAACCCCCTGCAGATCAGATATGGCTAACAACGCCCGCTACGATGTGGTCGTCATCGGCTCCGGTCCCGGCGGCTACGAAACCGCCATCCGGGCCGCTCAACTCGGCTTTAAAACGGCCATTATCGAAAAAAACAAGCTCGGGGGCGTCTGCCTCAATATCGGTTGCATTCCTACGAAAGCGCTGCTGAAAAGCGCCGAAATGATGGCCGAGGCCCGTAACCTGACGGCTTATGGGCTGAAGCTCAACGGCGAGGTGGTGCCCGACTTTGCCCAGGTGATCGAGCGCAGCCGAGCCGTCGCCGAAAAAATGAGCCGGGGGGTGGCCTTCCTGATGAAGAAAAACAAGATCGAGGTTATCTGGGGACAGGCGCGGCTGGTAGGCAAAGGCAAGATCGACGTGCAGCCGTCTGTGAACATGGAGGGTGAAAAAATCGGTGAGCCGCGCACCCTCGAAGCCACCCACATTATTCTGGCGACCGGAGCCCGTGCCCGTCAGATCCCGGCACTACCCGTCGATGGCAAAAAGATCATTACCTACAAGGAAGCGCTGCTCCAGAAGGAACAGCCCAGGCGGCTGGTGATCGTCGGAGCCGGCGCCATCGGGGTCGAGTTTGCTTACTTCTACCATCACATGGGCACGGAGGTCACGCTCATCGAGCTGATGGATCGTATTGTCCCGGTCGAAGACGCCGACATCTCAAAAGAGCTGGAACGGGCCTATCGAAAGATGGGCATCAAGGTGATGACCGGCGCCCAGGTGGAATCGGTTGATACGAAAGGTAAAGAGCTGAAAGTCCGGGTTAAAACGAAAAAAGGCGAAACAACTATTAAAACCGATCAGGTACTCTCGGCCGTGGGAGTTGTCGGGAATATTGAAGACCTGGGACTGGAAGAGCTGGGGGTCGAAACCAAGCCCGGTCAGATCATTGTGGACCAGTTTTACCGCACGAACGTCGAAGGCCTCTATGCCATCGGCGACGTGGCCGGACCGCCCTGGCTTGCCCACAAAGCCAGCCACGAAGGCATTCTCTGTGTGGAAAAAATCGCTGGCAAAGTAGTGCAACCCCTCAATTATAACAACATTCCGGGCTGTACCTACTGCCAGCCGCAGATTGCCTCGGTGGGCTACACCGAAGAAAAGGCACGGGAAGCTGGCTACGATATCAAAGTGGGTAAATTCCCCTTCACGGCATCTGGCAAAGCCACAGCCCTGGGGCATACCGAGGGCTTTGTGAAGGTGATCTTCGACGCCAAGTACGGCGAATTCCTCGGCTGCCACATCATCGGCCACGACGCGACCGAGTTGATTGCTGAGGCCGTCACGGCGCGGACGCTGGAGACTACTTTCCATGAAATCATCGAGTCCATCCACCCCCACCCGACGCTCTCGGAAGCGATCATGGAGGCAGCCCGCGCCGCCATTGGCGAGCCCATTAACATCTGAGCCGATCCACGCATTGCCCCGTCAGGCCCCGGCTCAAACGCGCCGGGGCTTTTTGTTTGTATATTTTCAGCAAATTTCAGCAAAGGCTTCACGGAACAACCTGCCACGCCAGCCATGCGTCGCTTTACGCTGCTAAGCCTGCTGATGCTTGCGGCAAGTTGCCGGCCGCAACCAGAAACCCCGCGTCCGATCGCGTGGACTACCCTGCCTCCGCCCGGTTACGAAGTACTGGACCTGAGCTATGCCTACAACGATTCAACCATCTACTGGCCAACCGCTGAAGGCTTTCAACTTCGCATCGACCACCGCGGCTACACAGAAGCAGGCTATTACTACGAAGCCAACACCTTCTGTACGGCCGAACACGGAGGCACGCACATAGATGCCCCGGTGCACTTTGCGGAAGGCAAGTGGAGTGTAGACGAAATCCCGCTCACGCAGCTCATGGGGCCAGCCATCGTCATTGATGTGTCGGAAAAAGCGCTGAACGACCGCGATTACCAGATTCAGGTGGCCGACTTTGAAGCCTGGGAGGCTGAGCACGGCCCCATTCCGGAAGGTGCCATCATCCTGCTACGCACCGGCTACGGCCGCTTCTGGCCCAACCGCGCACACTATATGGGCACCGACGCACGTGGCCCAGAAGCAGTTGCCTACCTGCATTTCCCCGGCCTGCATCCCGAAGCTGCCCGCTGGTTGCTTGCAAACCGCCGGCCTAAAGCGGTCGGCATTGATACCCCCAGCATTGATTATGGGCAGTCTACTCGCTTTGAAACCCATCAGGTGCTCTTTGCCGAAAACGTCCCCGTTTTCGAGAACGTTGCCCAGCTGGATCGCCTGCCATCACGCGGTACACTGCTCATTGCACTCCCCATGAAGATCTGGCGTGGAAGCGGCGGTCCCCTGCGCATCCTGGCCCTGGTACCCACAACCACAGGCTAATAACCCTACTCGGGGTATCCCATTTTAAGACTACAATATCCCTATTTTCTATCCCAACGGTTGCTACGACCAACTGAACGGTCGGGAAAAGTTGCTCTCTGGTTTTTTCATATTTTGACTTTTTCTTCAGAAAAGGCTATTTAGCCCTCATTCTACACGTGTGTCACAAACCATGGGGTATTATGCGTTCTTGGTTGTTGGCTTGGCTGTTTATCTGGGCCCTTCCGGCCCTTCCTGCATGGAGTCAACGTATTGTTGAAGGAACCGTTGTCGATGCCCGATCGGGCGCTCCTCTTCCAGGCGTTAGCATTGTGCTGAAAGGCACGATGCAGGGGACCACCACAGATGTGGACGGGCATTTCTCTATTGAATTGCCCATGGGCCCCCAGGTCCTGGTCTTTTCCTTTGTGGGCTATCGCACGCAGGAGGTAACTGTCTCGCCCGAGATAACCTCCTTAACGATTCGCTTAGAAGAAGATGTGCTGGGGCTTGAAGAAGTGGTGGTCACCGGCCTGGCTACTTCGGTGCGACGGAGTAACCTGGCGCATGCCGTTGCCACCATCAACGCAGCGGAGCTGGCTGAGATAACCGCCCAGCCCACACTGGACGCTGCGCTCAGTGGAAAAGTTACTGGTGCGTATATCAGTGCTTACAGTGGCGCGCCTGGTGGTGGGTTATCCATCAAGCTGCGAGGCATCTCCACCATTAACGGAAATGCCCAGCCACTGTTTGTCGTCGACGGTGTGCTGATCGACAACTCCCAGATCCAGAGCGGCGTCGATGCGGTCACCAATGCCACAGGCGGAGGTAGCGGGATCGCCCAGGATAACCCGGTGAACCGTATTGCCGATCTAAACCCGGAGGATATCGAATCGGTAGAGATTCTTAAGGGCGCTTCCGCGGCAGCCTTATATGGAGCGCGCGCCTCCAACGGCGTGGTGATCATTCGAACGAAGCGAGGACGACCGGGACAGACCGTCGTACGCATCCGACAGGAAGTGGGTTTTAATGAAATCTCCAAACGGTTGGGAACCCGTACCTTTACCGAAGAGACCGCTCTGGAATTCTTTGGTCCGAAAGGCTTGGAAGAGTTTCGGGCCGCCGTAAACGGCCGGGGTTTTTACGACTACGAAGATCTGCTCTATGGGCATCGCGGGCTGTTATACCGGACCAGTCTATCGGTCAGTGGCGGCACCGAGCGCACCCAGTTCTACGCTTCGGGCCTGCTGCATAACGAAGAAGGTATTGTCCGTCGTACAGGTTATGACAAATACAGCCTTCGCCTCAATTTAAGCCATCGTCTGACCGACCGTATTCACCTCGAAATGACAACCAACTACGTCCGCGCCGCCACCCGACGGGGCCTGACCGGCAATGATAACTCGGGCACTACCTTTGGCATCTCGCTCGCAGCTACCCCTAACTTTGTCTATCTCCTGCCTGACGAAAACGGCATTTACCCGGACCACCCCTTCAACTCGGCCAATCCGCTGCAGACAGCCGCTTTGATGAAAAACGAGGAGACCGTAAACCGCTTTATTGGTTCTGGACGCTTACGGATCAACCTGTTACGTCAGGCCCGCCAGGCCTTACAGGTTATTCTGGAAGGTGGGACCGACTTCTACAACCTGGAAAATGATGCCCGCTTTCCGGTTGAGCTTCAGTTTGAGCGGCTCAACGTAGATGGCCGCGGCCCGGGCACCCTTATCCTGCGCGAAGCCAACACCTTCAACACCAACTGGCGCCTGCTTCTGGTTCATACCTGGACACCGGCCACCCTGGATTTTACGCTGACCTCACAGGGTGGGCTGACCGGTGCAAACTTTGACCAGAACCAGTTGCTCTTTGTGGCTGACGGCCTTGTGCCCGGTCAGCAGAACCTGGACCAGGCATCGACGATCTCTCAGGAACAAACGCGTCAGTTTCAGCGAGACCGCAGCTTCTTCTTCCAGGAAGAAGCCAACTGGGCCGATCGCCTGATTGTAACGGTGGGCCTTCGAGGAGATAAAAGCTCAATCAACGGTAACGTCAACCGATTCTTCCTGTACCCTAAAGCCTCCGTGGCCATCAATTTGCATCAATTCCCGTTCTGGCGCTGGCCGGCCATTGACCAGTTGAAACTACGGTTGGCCTGGGGCCAGACCGGCAATATTGCTGGTTTTGGTATCAAGTATACTTCTTTTGATCCCACCGTCATTGGCGGTCAGGCTGGATCCATCATCAGTCCGCGACGCGGATTTGAAAATGTAAAACCGGAACGGCAAACGGAGCTTGAAGGTGGGATCGACGTAGCCCTTTTCAACGGGCGGGCCGCCCTGGAATTTACGCTTTATCGTAAGGTCATCACTGATCTGCTGCTCCAACGTGAAGTAGAGCCGTCTACCGGTTTCGGGCTGGAAACCTTCAATGGCGGTGAGCTGGAAAACGTGGGGCTGGAAATAGGCCTTTCGCTGATTCCGGTCGATCGCCCTGACCTGCGCTGGATCAGCCAGCTCCGATTCTGGACCAACCGTGCAACGGTTACCCGACTGCCTGTTCCTCCGTTTCGTGCTCTGGGCGGCGGCTTTGGAGCCACACTGGGCGAAATTCGCATTGAAGAGGGGCAGAGTCCCACCCAGATTGTGGGGATTGACGACATCGATGGAGATGGCCGTCCTGACGGCGTATTTAAGCTGGGGGATGTCGCCCCCAAGTTTCAGCTATCCCTCTCGAATGAATGGTACATTGCACGCCGTTTGACCCTTTCCGTGCTGGCCCACTGGAAATACGGGGGGGATAACCTGAACCTGACCATGCTGTTATATGATCTGTTTGGCACCAGCCCGGACTTCGACAAAGATGACGACGGGGATGGCATTCCGAACGGCGTCGAACGGGTCAGTCTACTGGGGGTCTCGGCACGTCCCTTTGTACAGAATGCTTCCTATTTCCGCATTCGGGAAATAGGACTGTACTACGATGTGCCCCTGAAGCGTCTCTGGCCCACCCTGGGTCAGACGGTGCGCCGGCTTCGCATCGGTATCTCAGCCCGCAATCCCATAACCATCACGCCTTACGCCAGCTATGATCCGGAAGTGAATAACTTTGGCACGCAACCAGTCGCTGATGGTGTGGAGGTGACCCCCTACCCTGCTTACCGGACTTTCCTGTTTTACCTGGGTTTTGAACTCTAACACATTCAGCCATGCTTATGAAACGTCTGACCTGCTATATCGCGCTATTGACGCTGCTCCTCTGGACGAGCGGCTGCGATTTGTTGACGATTGAGGATCGCCCGGATCCCAATGGGCCCAGTTTAGAGGATCTGCTGCAGAATCCGACACGCGCCAAACTTGCCAACCTGGCCACGGGGATCGAATCGGCCAGCCGTTTTGAATTAAACATTTACCTGATCGATGTCGGCATGATCGGCCGAGAATACTGGCGCTTTTCGTCCGCAGATCCTCGCTTTACCGGTGATCTGCTGGGCAAAGGAACGGCCGTGCTGGACAACAACACGTTCTATATCACACGTCCCTGGGGCGCACGTTACCGTGTCGTGCGGAACGCGCACATATTACTGGAGGCGCTTTCCAACGCAGCCGACCTGAGCGACGCCGAAAAACGTGCCCTGGCCGGCTTTGCTAAAACCTTTATCGCGTATCAGTTACTTTTGAATCTGAATCTGACCTACGACAACGGCATTCGGGTCGATGTCTCCGGTCCTGAACCAGGACCCATTGTTTCGCGCACCGAAGCGCTGGCCTCTATCGCCAGCCTGCTGGATGAGGCTGCTCAGGACCTGTCGGCCGGAGGCGATGCGTTTCCTTTTCCGCTGTCGTCGGGCTTCGCGGGTTTTAACACCCCGGCCACATTCCGTCAATTCAACCGCGCCCTGGCCGCACGTGTCGCTGCTTACCGTGAGCAATTTGAGCAGGTGTTGACGTTGCTGGCCGATTCCTTCTACGATCCGGAGGGAGATCTGAAAACGGGCGTCTACCATAGTTTTTCTACAGCAGCAGGCGACATGGTCAATCCGCTCTTTTTTGACCCCAATGCACCGGCTGGAGATGCACTGGTCGCCCATCCTTCTTTCGCTGCGGAAATTGAACCCGGCGATCAACGCCTGAGCAAAGTGGTGCTTCGGGAAGAACCGGCCTCGCTGGATGGACTTACTTCTAACTATGGTTTTTATGTCTATCCTGCGGCTGACGCGCCAATCCCAATCATCCGCAATGCCGAATTGATCTTACTGGCCGCCGAAGCCCATATTCAGCTGGGGAATCTGACCACGGCCGTGTCGTTACTCAACCGTATCCGTAACGCCGCAGGCCTTCCGGACTATGCCGGCCCGCTGACGCAGGACGCTCTGATTGACGAAATGCTTCGCCAGCGTCGTTATGAGCTCTACGGCGAAGGGCATCGCTGGATTGATCTGCGGCGCTATAACCGGCTGGAAGAGCTACCCATCGATCGGCCTGGGGA
The DNA here is from genome assembly GCA_030950375.1 of Rhodothermus sp. Classification (GTDB taxonomy): domain Bacteria; phylum Bacteroidota; class Rhodothermia; order Rhodothermales; family Rhodothermaceae; genus Rhodothermus. Next base: position 43,827 of record JAUZRN010000015.1, read on the forward strand.
CGACGTCTGGCGTCAGTTTCCCATTCCGGCCACCGAAAATCTATAACCGAAGATTGTAGGTAGGCTTTCAGCAGAGGCCGGGACCTCATTCAGGTCCCGGCTTTTTTTAGTGAGGCCCTCCCATAGCTGCCGGCTACGACATCACACTCCAGAGAAGCTGTAGCTTTCAGCGGGTCTGAGGCTGTCCGCCTGCAACGGTAACCGTTGGCGACCTGTCCGTAGTAGATTGTGCTGTCTCCTCCCGGGTATAAACATGCAGGGCTGCCGGCGGTAGCTGGCAGCCCTGCATGGAGGCATCCCCGAAACAACCGCTACGCTTTCGACCGAGCAGGCGACGATTCTGCAGGAGCTCCATCCCCGCCTGTTGTCACGTAGCGGTCACCAGGGAACTGCTTGATATATTCCTTCTGCACCGGCTTACCGGTCCCTTTAGCCACTGGCGAAGCCTCGTGGATATAGTAGTCCTGGTTGGGCAGCGTATCGACATAACGCAGCGTAGCCTGCGCAGCCCGGCGCATGCTGGCATCTCCGTTACGACGCAGCAGCCCCAGATTCTGCTGAATCCGAATCTCCAACAGATCAAACAGGTGTTCAAAAGCGGCCCGGTCTTTCTCAAAGGCGACCCCTGAAGCGCCCTGGCGCAGCTGCCTATCCATGTCTGAAAGTGCAGCACTCAGCGCAAACAGATACATGGCATTATCGGCCAATCGTGCCTGCTGCGCCTGTCGGGCCACGATGGCATCTCCCTCCCACTTACTCAGCAGCTTGAAATAGTGCGTATGCTGTTGCACCAGGCGGGCCAGCCGGTCAGCCCAGGGACGCAGACTCGGATGCACGCGGCGAATGCGAGGGGCTTCGGGACGAATCCCCAGAAAGAGTTCCGCTGCCAGCGGAACAGCCCGCCGCAAAAGCGCTGGGTTAAATGCATTGCGCACAATACGCTGCAGGTTTTCTACCGGCGACTGATCGCGATCCCATCCCAGCGCCTGCTTGATGGCCAGCATCTGTTCGGCCAGCTGCTTGCCCCCATAGCCAAAGATATATGACTGCATGACTTCATTAGCCCCCTCCACAATGCGATGGATGCGATGATCACGCCAGACCCGCTCCATTTCATTTTCGGTCATATAGCCTTCGCCGCCCATGATCTGCAGGGCTTCGTCGATCACCTCCCACCCCATCTGCGAGCAGAAGACCTTTGTGGCGGCCGTCTCCAGCATAATATCTGGATCATGCCGGTCAAGCATCCCGGTGGTCATGTACAACAGGGCCCGCATGCCATAGGTCAGGGCCGCCATTTTGGCAATTTTCTGCTGAATAGCCTCAAAGTCAGCAATCGGACGCCCAAACTGATAGCGCGTCTGGGCCCACTTTGTGCTCTGCTCCATCGCCCAGGTCGCACCTCCCAGAACACCGGCCGAAAGCGTGCAACGCCCGTAGTTCAGGCAGCTCAGGGCTACATTCAACCCCTTGCCCTCTTTGTGAAGCAAGTTTTCACGCGGCACCTTCACATTGGTAAAGCGAATGCGCGCCTGCCAGGTCCCCCGAATGCCGGCCTTGCTACGATTCTTTTCGAACACGTCCACACCTTCCATGTCGGGTGTGACGATCAGGGCCGTCACCCGGTCTTCCTCTTTACCCGTTTTCGGGTTCTTCAGGCGTTGCTTGGCCATCACCGTCAACACGCCGGCCAGCGCCCCTGAGGTGGACCACTTCTTCTCACCATTCAGAATGTAATACTTCCCGTCTTCACTCAGCTCACAGCGCGTCTGCTGTCCCGCTGCATCTGAGCCCACATTGGGCTCCGACAGACAGAAAGCGGCCAGCTTTTCCCGCGCGACAATCGGAAGATATTTCCGCTTCTGCTCCTCCGTCCCGAATAGCATGATGGCCTTGCAGCCAATCGACTGATGCGCTGAGACGACCACTGCCGTCGAGGCACAATAACGGCCGATCAGCTCCAACACCCGGTTGTAGCTGGTTACCCCCAGTCCCAGCCCACCGTACTCTTCGGGGATGGTCAAGCCCATTACGCCCAGTTCAAAAAGCCGCTCAAAAACCCAGTCAGGGATATACTGCTCCTGATCGATCAGAATGGACGGATGCTCGTTCTTGAGATAGTCTTCCAGCCGGGCCAGCAACGCATCACACTTTTCTCGCTCTTCTCGGGACGCTTCCGGATACGGAAAGACCAGGTCTTCGCGAAAACGTCCCCAGAAAAGGTTTTTCATGAATCCCATCTCTTCGGGCTCAGGGCCCAGCATAGCCTCAATCTCTTCGATCATCCGGCGATCTTCCGCCGAAATGCCTTTTAGACGGCTCAGTAACGACATGGCTACTCACGGTTTGATTGCAACGGTCAGGAAAGCGCTTCCGGTTCAGGTCAGGCAAAAAAAGCGCCTGATACCGACGCATCGGAGCCAACCGGCTTAGAAAAACGAGGGTTCCGTTCCCTGGTACTGAACTTCTGAATTTTCCAGGCAATTCGCACAGGCTTACAGGATGTCCACCGTATTTTTGGATAGACCAAGGCCGTTGTACGTATGTTTACCGACCGACTGCGCGCACTGCAGCGCCTGAAACAGACCGTACTCTGTGTAGGACTGGATCCCGACCCGGCCCGACTCCCTCGTCCCCTTCGGCGGGAATCCGATAGGGCCACAGCCATACGCACTTTTCTAAAGCAGATCATCGACGCGACGCGGCATGTGGCCTGTGCATACAAGCTTAACCTGGCCTTTTTTGAGGCACTCGGCCGGGATGGCTGGTCGGTGCTGGAAGCCACGTTGCAGCACATATCTGATGATGCGCTCACGATAGCCGACGGCAAACGCGGCGATATCGGCTCATCGGCTCGGTTTTATGCCCGTGCCGTTTTTGAACTGCTGTCGTTCGATGCCTGCACAGTTTCCCCTTATATGGGACGTGATGCGGTTGCCCCCTTTCTGGCATACAAAGAGCGCGCGACCTTCGTGCTTACTCGTACGTCCAACCCGAGTGCCCAGGACTTCCAGGATCGTCGCTGTGGCAATGAACCGCTGTATCTGGCCGTTGCTCGAACTGCTGTGCGCTGGCATCAGGAGTTGCCCGGTACCGTCGGTCTGGTGGTAGGTGCCACCGATCCCTATGCCCTGGCTGCTGTGCACCTGGCCTGCCCGGGCCTGCCCCTCCTGATTCCCGGCATCGGCGCGCAGGGTGGCGCGATTGAACCCATTCTGCAGGTCGCTCGACGCAGCCCGGTTCTGGTCAACAGTAGTCGCCAGATCCTCTATGCCTCGGATCGTGACGACTTTGCCGAGGCAGCCGCTCGTGCTGCTGAAACGCTACGCGATCAGTTAAAGGAGGCATGTCCCTCCTGAAGTTGCAGTCGGGTGGGGACGGTGTCTTTATCTCAAAAAAATCATGTCTACCCGTCCTCCCGAAGCGCTTCTGCACGACCTCTGGGCACATGGGCTTTTTTCTGAGAAACCACTGCAGACCACGACCGGTGAACCGATCCGTATTGTGCATCCGGGAGAAGCCAACCCTGACGCGGGCCCTGACTTTTTAAATGCCTGCCTGCTGATTGATGGCACGCGCTGGTATGGAAGTATTGAGCTGCACATTCGTTCATCGGCATGGAAGGCGCACGGCCATCATCGGGATCCACGCTACAACAGTGTCATCCTGCACGTCGTGCTCGAAGCCGATGCAACTACCGGTTCTCTGCAACGTGCAGATGGTACCCGACTCCCCGAACTGGTGTTGGCCCCTTACCTCCCTCATTCCCTTCGCTCATTGCTCTACACCTTCTACCGTCGTGCTCATAAGCCCCTCCCCTGTGCAGCCCAATGGCACCTGGTACCCGAGCCGGTACGCATGCGCTGGCTGGATACGCTGGGACGTACCCGCCTCCAGCAACGAGCCCAACACGTTCAGGCGCTTCTGAGCCAAACTCCATCAGACCAGGTACTCTATGAGCTGCTCATGATGGCGCTGGGGTATGCAGCCAACGCAGAACCGATGCGGTTGCTAACCCGGCGACTACCTCTCGCGATGCTACGGGCCTTGCCTACCCTTCCAGACGTCGAGGCGGTTCTACTGGGCACAGCCGGCCTGCTCGAAACCCTGCGTCCGGACCGTCTGCTCACCGCCGAACACTGGAAGGTGTTACGCCTCCGTTTTGGCCAGTGGCAGCAACAATGGGGGCTTGTTCCCCTGCCGGCCCTGCTATGGCAGCAGGGCCGGCAGCGTCCGGCCAACCGTCCCGTGCGCCGTCTGCTACAGGCTGCCGGCTGGCTGGCTCCCGGCGGCTGGCTCCGCCAGCATCCCATAGCGCAACTCGAAGCGGCACTCCACCATCCCCATCCCCTGCGTCGCTTACGCCGGCTACTTCGCTCCCCCAGCTCCCACATCCCACTGGGCCGACAACGCACCGACATTCTTCTGATCAATGCCCTTCTCCCATTTCTGCTGGCCCGCAACCCGGATTATCACGATCAGCTTGTCCGGCTCCTGCAGACAATGCCGGCCGAACGGGACCGGATTACCCAACGCTTTGCCCAACTATCCTGCCAGGCCGCCACTGCCTTCGACTCGCAGGCGCTCCATCAGCTCTATCGAGCGTACTGTCAGCGCTGGCATTGTCTGCACTGTGAAATTGGTCGATATTTGATGGATCGTGCTTCGTAAGTCATCCGGGGGATTTTAGAAACTGCATTTTCAGTCGATTACCGAAGGAGCTACCCGAAGTCTCTACATGTTCGATGCAAAAACGATGCGTTCCCCCGGGCCATCGCTCACGATGCCGAAGTCTCTGACACCGTCAGGCCGACCAGTCCCGGCCACGCGTTTTCAAGCGAATCTCAATGTTCGCTTCCCGCCACTGCCACGCACAGCCAGCGAAGTAGCTCGGCTGCTCAGCGACGACAGTGCCGAACCCAATCTGGAAAAACTCATCGAAATCGTCCATGCTGACCCGATCGTTACCCAGCTGGTACTGCGGCGCATCAACTCAGCTTATTATGGACTGAGACGCCGTGTGACCGAAATTCAGAAGGCCATCGCCCTGTTGGGTTTTCTTGAGGTCAGTAACATCGTACTGACCGCGGCCATGTTGCAGCTACGAGAGGCGGTCTCCAACCCTGAGCAAGCCCACATTTTCGAGGACCTGATGCGTTTGAGCGTCGGAGGCGCCATCTATGCCCAACGGCTGGCACAATGGCTGCAGTTGTGCTGGTCCCGCCGAGTCTTCACGGCTGGCCTTCTGCATACCAGTGGTCGTCTGATCCTGCTGTATAACCGGCCCGACGATTACGAAGCACTCTGGTACACAAACGAGAACGGTGCCCTTCCTTCGGCCGAGGCCGAGCGTACGATTTTTGGTGTCAGCTATCTGGAGCTGAACGAACAGGCCGCTCAGGAATGGAACCTTCCGGAAATGCTGGGATTGCTTCTGGGCCGGCTAGAAACCCCCAAAGATCTGTCCGATCCAGACCTGCAATTGCAGGCGGCGCTGGTGGCTACGGGTAGTGCCGTCGCCGAGCAGTTGCATCTGGCCCGTAATGATACCGTTACCTTACCTCCTCAGGCCCGTCTTCTGTTAGGGTACACGCTGACCGAGGCCCAGATGTGCAAGCGACTTCTGGAAGTGCGCGACGAAGTGGATCGCTATCTGCACATGCTTCTGCAGGGCAACGGCAATGCTTAGAACCACACCTGCACCCCCAGACGCAGCTCACGGCCCGGTCCGGGCAGGCCGAGCTGCGACCATATAGCCGTATTCATTACGTTGTTAATGCGTACAAATCCTTCTACCTGACCTGCCTCCACCGGTAGCCGGTAAGCCAACCGTATATGCAGAAGCCAGGCATCGGGCAGGGGTTGGAGCTGGTTCGCCTCGTCCAGGGCCCAGGCCTGTCCCCGGTAGTGTAGCTGCACCAGAGGAGCCAGCCCCAGCCCCGGCGTGCGACGGAGCGTCAGCGTCGCTAACCAGGCTGGTTTTTCTACCAGCGGGCGATCCGGCCCGGGTACAAACGCACGGCTGCGCAAACCGGCCATATGCCCTTCAAGCTGCCAGCTACGAGGAAGCATCCATCCGAGTCGGGCCTCAAAGCCGTAGACCTGGCTTCCCTCCAGGTTAATGCGCAGTCGCTTACGCTCGCCAGCTACCACTACGGTACGCTGATCAATTGTGTCGAAGGTGCGGTTGACGTATCCAATCAGCTCTGCATAGCTTTGTGTGGAAAACAGACGCAGACCGGCCTCGGCAATCCAGACTGTCTCGGAGCGCAGCGCAGGGTTTACCAGAAACCGCCCCAGTGCTCCACTGAATAGCTCACGCATGGTCGGAAACCGCACTTTGCGCGAAGCGGCCACGAATCCTTCCACGCCTTCCTGCCAGACCCGGCGTAAGCCCACCCCCAGGCTCCAGGCATGCATGGGACCGCGCGAAGGCTTATCGCCGGTTTCCGGTGTCAACATCGCGTCGTAGCTGAAGCCTACCATCCCCTGCATGCGCGATCCGAAAGAGCGTCTCAGCTCGACACCCGCGCTCAACAGATGCTGCTGGTAGTACAGGACAGGCGGAGACAACACTGCCGGTTGGCCGGTCGCCTCATAGGCATATATCCGCTGGCCACGCCGGCTGCCTACCCAGTTGAGTGCCAGCTGCCACTGCACCATGCCAACAGGCCGTCGCCATACCAGCCGTCCACCTGCAATCCAGTCTGCGTCTTCTTCCCGTACCGTACGCGTTTTATAGTACACATCCTGGTACTGATCTATCCGCTGTCGGAACACGCCTCCCCAGAAAGCACCTTCCACCCGTCCCCCCTGTACATCTCGCTCACCACTTACAATCACCAGCGTATGTTGTTGTAACGGATAACGCCAGTAACGCACCGACGCGTTCAATGGATTGAGATGGCTTTCCGGCGCCACACCCTGCATTCCCTGCATGTAAAAGAGCGTTACACCGATCCGACGGCCGGCACGTCCTGTCTGCACCCGGGACAACAGATGAAAGAGGCGGCGATCCGTGTTGGTTCGCAGCTTCGGATCCGGCTGGCTATAGGGGAGATCCACCTCCGGTAGCGGCAGCCCGCTGCGATACGCATAGCCTGCCCCCACGGTATAAGCGATACGGCCTGTATGTGCCAGATGTACCACACTCGCCTGCATGGAAGCAGGAGCCCCTCCCCACACACTTATTTCAGTTAGCCGTCCTGGATGCGCCAGCAAGCGTGAACGCAGGCTCAGCACACCGGCAGCCGCGTTGGTCCCATACAGGACCGAAGCATTGCCTGGAATCAGCGTAATACCTCCCAGTACAGCGACCGGGACCAGATCCAGATCGTACCGATAATCCCAGGGAATGGTCAACAACGCGCCATCCAGGAAAAGCGCCACCTGCCGCTCGCCACTCCCCCGTGGATAGAACAGCGTCTCCCCTCGCGAATTCGTCTGGACCGATACACCGGGAAGCAGGTAAGTAATCTCCGAGGCGCTGGTGGCATCCTCCATGGCCAGTTCGGCCAGCGAGACACGCCAGACCGAAGATAGCCGGGGATCCATCTCCTCCCCATGTTCCAACGTAATCACGACCGGATCCAACGCATACGTCCGGATTGTATCGGCCACAGGCTGTCCTTCGACCACCCCGGCCGCCACAAACCCTATCATCCAGAACCGCTTCCAGTGTTGCATATATCCCCTGCCTTCCGAAGCAAGCGACGATATTCAGGAAAGCCGGGCCGCCAGAGAGCGTACGACCTGTAGCGGCGGAAGGGTCCGTTCGTTCAGCTGCCGGGCATACTGCGGCGGGATTACGTAGAAAAAGAAACGCGGCCCCACCGATACAGGCGCACGGGCCTGGAGAGCCGGCGCGACGTGCTGGACGACCGCCCAGGCTACTGCGGCATATTGCTGCAGAAGCGCCTCATGAAGTGCTGTAATGGCTCCCAGGGTCCGGTTAGCCAGCCGGTAATCGTCTGGATGGGCCGCTACGTTTGCTATCCAGTGTTCAAACACCAGCACCGCCCGCTGGTGTGCCCCCAGCACCTCCTCATACTGGGCCACATAAGGCGCCAGGACTTCATAGCGTCGGGCCAGCAGCCGCAGTGTCTCAATTTCAGCCAGCGCCTGCTCCAGGTCCTGCGCGGCTTGCTCACTGGCTGCCTCAATCTGCGTCAGCGTCTGCGCTACCCCACCCGGATAGCCGTAAAATCGGCATCCGGTCACGCTCGTCAGCACCAACAACAGTCCACCAAGTCCAAGAAATCGCGTCATAGCCTGCTAAACAATTTGGTACCACAATCACACTGTTATCCAGAACTTCCTAAAAAGCACCGGCAAAAGGAAGGGGCTCTTCCGTTTTGCCGAACTTTTTGCACGGGCGCCACTTCCGCTTAACTGCCCAGTGCGAACCCTGCCTCTGGTCGCTCAATCCCTTCCGCATTCCGCGCCAGCCATTGCCGGAGCTGTTCCGCATCCTGACCTTTCAGTCGAAGCGTATACAGCTCTGCGTTTTCCTTACTCGGTATCGCAAACGTCACCACTAATCCTCCCTTTTCTTCGCGAAAAAACAGGACCCGATCAATGTTGATCGTATACGTACCGGCCCGTACCAGCAGCATCGTGTCCTCCGTTAAATGATCGTTCCGTCTTCAATCCGGGCGTTTTTGGGCAACACAACAATACCGTCACGAATGTAAAAATTAGGTCCTTCGCCTTCTTGCACCTGATCCCGGTTCTTGATCACGCAGCGTCGCCCGATGCTGACGTTTTTGTCAATAATAGCGCCCTCTACATACGATTCCTCACCAATACCTGGATTTTCCGGACCCTCCACCGGATCGCGCAGGCTCGGGTCATGCCACGGGTAATAGTCAGCGCCCATCATCACCACGTTTTTAACCGTGGCATTTTCCCGGATGACCGATCGTATGCCAATTACCGAGTTGACGATCTGACTGTTGATAATCACGCTGCCTTCTGCGATAATCGAATCCTGCACAAACGAGCTCTGCACTTTTGCCGGCGGTAGCATCCGCGCGTTTGTATAAATGGGCATCTGGGGATTATACATATCAAAGGGTGGATGCCGCTGTGCCAGCATCAGATTGGCTTCATAGAACGAACGGATCGTTCCAATATCACTCCAGTATCCCGTAAACGGGTAGCTCACCACCCGGTATTGTTGAATCGCCTTGGGAATGATCTGTTTACCAAAATCGTGGTCCATCTGGTACTGCTCCAGCAGGGTACGCAGTACCGTCCGGTTAAAGACGTAGATCCCCATCGAAGCCAGGTAGATGCGTCCCTGAGCGGCCATCTCAGGCGACACCGGGCTTTCTTTACCGGCCAGCTCATGCAACGGCGGTTTCTCGTAGAACTCGGTAATAAGGCCTTCCTCGCTGGTTTTCAGAATACCGAAGGCCGGTGCTTCCTCAGCACGTACCGGAATGGTAGCAATGGTAATGTCTGCCTGCATGGATCGGTGATGCGTCAGCAGAAACCGATAGTCCATCAGATAGAGCTGATCCCCCGAGAGAATCAGCACGTAGTCATGCCGGAAGACGCCGATATGTGCCATGCTGCGACGTACAGCATCGGCCGTTCCCTGAAACCACTCGCGTGAGGAGGGAGTCTGCTCAGCCGCCAGAATGGTTACAAAACCGGTTCGGAACCGATCGAAACGATAGGTCTGCGCTATATGTCGGTTCAGGCTGGCCGAGTTAAACTGAGTGAGCACAAAAATTCGGTTGATCCCCGAATTAATACAGTTGGAGATGGGAATGTCGATAAGCCGATACTTGCCAGCCAGTGGAACAGCAGGCTTGGAACGTTTAAGCGTCAGGGGGAACAAGCGTGTTCCGGCGCCCCCTCCCAGGATGATGGCAATGGTTCGCTCGTTGATCCGGAGCGTTTCCAGATCCGGCTCTGCAGCCAGTTGTACCTGTTCCATAATGCCTGAGCTATGCGTTAAACTATAAATTCAGGAAGTGACCGGCACAAGACTCCGGTACAGCTCCAGATATTCCTGCGTTGGTCGATTCCAGGACCAGTCCTGTTGCATGCCGTTACGCTGAAGCATACGCCACTGCTCGGGACGATGATAGACGGTCAGGGCCCGCCGGATAGCCTGAAGAAAGGCGCGCGGGGTGAACGTCTCAAAGCGAAAGCCAGTGCCCTGTTGTCGATGAGGGTCCCAGGGTTCTACCGTATCACGCAGCCCGCCCACGGCATGCACGATAGGGACCGTACCGTAGGTCATCGCATACATCTGATTCAGCCCACAGGGCTCCACGCGCGAAGGCATCAGCAGGATGTCCCCTGCGGCATAGAGCTGATGCGCCAGCGTATTGTTGAACTCAAACCGGAGGATCAGTCGAGGAAAGCCGCCAGGACGAACCATGCGACAACGCAGGTCCTCCAATGCGGCCTGGTAGGCGGGCATTCCCGTCCCCAACACCACGACGGACACGTCCAGTTGATGCATCAGCAGCTGTTCCAGTCCGGCCACCAGCAGCTCGACGCCTTTTTCCCGCATGAGTCGGCCAATAAACACCAGCAGGGGTCTATCAAAGCGAAGCCCCATCGCCTTACATAGGGCTGCTTTATTTGCTGCCTTGCCCGCGAGTTCGTCGACCGAGTAATTGGCAAAGATGAGTGGATCGGTAGCCGGATTCCAGATATCTGGATCGATCCCATTGAGGATGCCCCGCATCTTGGGAGCCACCTGTTGAAACACACCCTGCAACCCTGCCGCCATGTCGTCGCGTTCCTGTAACTCTCGGGCATATCCCGGACTGACCGTGGTCACTGCATCGGCCCAGAGTAGTCCGGCTTTCAAGGCGTTGAGTTGCCCCTGATGTTGCAGGGCTTCGGGCTGTGCTACCGGCACGCCGATTTCCTCCCAAACCTGCCAGTCGTAACGTCCCTGATGTTCGGCATTATGTACTGTGAACACTATGGGCAGCTCGGCCAGTTCACGACAGGTTGGATCTTCGCGCAACCAGACCGGCAGCAACGCCGTGTGATGGTCGTGCAGATGCAACAGGTCGGGTGCGATCACGCCGGCTTTCAGCACATCCAGCACCCCGCGCTGAAAGACAAAGAATCGATCGGCCTGATCGGGAAAATCCAGTCCGGTAGCCGGATCCTGATACACGCCAGGCCGTCCAAAATATACGGGCTCCTCCAGCAGGTAAACAGGAAAGCCAAGCACTTCGGCGGCCTGTAGCCAGAGGCGATATCCAAGCTGCTGATCTCGATAGCGCAGCGTTCCCTCATAGACCAGCTGCAACGCTTCTTCTTTCACCTGCGCATCGCCAAAGCGTGGCATCAGCACGGCAGCATCAATACCGGCCCGCCGTAAGAACTTGGGCAAAGCCCCCAGCACATCGCCCAGCCCTCCGACTTTGGCGATCGGAGCGCACTCAAAGGCTATATGCAGTACGTACATATCCGCCCTGTAACTTTGGATGCCTTCCTTAACAAAGATAAATCGTACGGGCCTATCCGCGACCGTTTAAATACAAAAACTTTGTTACACTACCGAAACCGACGATGGGCCCCGGGGTACATGCCGAAGAGCCCACAACATGACGATGGCTTCCCAGACCCACACAGCTACCGCTTTGCTACAGCAGCGGCTGGCCCGTACGCGGCGGCGGCTCCATATAGCCCATCTACTGCAAGGTAGCCTGCAGGCTCTTGGAGGGCTGACTCTGCTATGGAGCCTGGCGGCCCTGCTGGAAGCCCTGCTGTGGCTTCCCACCGGTCTGCGTACGGGAATCTTCTGGGGGCTCGTGGCCGGGTCTATCGGACTGCTGGGCTGGACGATCGGCCGGCCATGGCTGCGGCTGCGTCGTCTGAGCAATGAACATCTGGCCCAGCAAATTGGCCAGCACTTTCCAGAGATTGCAGATCGCCTGGTCAATTTACTTCAGCTCGAAGCAGGCCGTCGGAGTACGGCTCCGGATGTATTACTACAACGCGCCCGGGCACAACTGGTCCAACAGATCGCGCCGATACCCTTCGAGCAGATGGTGGTGCTTCGTCCCTCGCCCCGGCTCCTTTCGATGGCGCTGCTTCCGCTGCTGCTCATGGGCACGCTGCTGTTACTTGCACCCGATGTGTTCCGAGATGCTTTTGCCCGACTGCTGACGCCAGGCCGCTCCTTCGAGCGGCCCCTGCCTTTCATGCTGACAGTAAAACCGGGTACTACTGAGCTGGCCCGCGGCGATACGCTGCACATTGCAGTCGCGCTTTCCGGTGCACAATGGCCGACTCAACTCACGCTTCAGCTTCGCTACGCCGGAGAGGTACGTGCGGAAACATTCTTGTTGACCCCGGATACCGCAGGCCACGCCCGCTTTACGCTTCCCAACCTGCAACGTCCATTAACCTATCAGGTAGTGGCCCCCCCGCTTACCTCTCCCTGGTACAGGGTAAAACTCCGAGAGCGTCCCCTGGTCCGACGCCTGCAGCTAACGTTACACTATCCTTCCTATACGGGCCTGCCTCCGCAGACGCTCCCCCCCGACGTGGGCAACGTCTCGGCCCTGCCCGGCACTCAGATCAGCCTGGAGGTGCTGACTGGCGCGGCTCCTGTTGCTGCTGCCCAGCTGCACTTTGATGACGGAACTACCGTACCGCTGACGCTCCACGACAGCTTGGCTACTGGATCATTCACGCTACGACGGCCCGGCCAGTACTGGATTGAATTGCGCACACCGGACAGCCTCACCAACCCCGAACCGGTGCGCTACACGCTGGAGCTGGTGCCGGACGATCCGCCCACGATTACGTTGCTCCAACCCAAAGCAACCCACATGCTCGACGATGCCCTGCAGGCTCCGCTGCAGGTACAGGTACACGACGACTTTGGCTTTACAGCGCTGCGGCTCTACTGGCGCCTGGCCGAAAGCACCTTCCGCATACCGGAAACCGACTTTTCCAGCCGACCGCTTCCGCTGGCCATCCCCCGCCCGCTCAATCAAGAAATCCAGCAACAGTGGGATCTACGTGCTGAGGGTCTGGACCTGGTACCCGGTGATGTGGTCGAATACTACCTGCAGGTGTGGGACAACGATCAAATCTCTGGCCCGAAGACGGCCCGTACGCCTCTCCAATACCTGCGACTTCCATCGCTGGCTGAACGGTATGAGATGCTGGACGCCGCCCAGGATGACGTCGCCGAACGGCTGGAGTCGGTGCGTGAGCAAGCCGAACAGCTCCGCACCACCTTCCAGGAACTACGCCAGACCATCCAGCGCACCCGGCAGGCAGGATGGGACGAGCAACAACAGGCCGAACAACTCCGCCGACAGCAGGAGGCGCTTGAAGCACAGGTAGAGATGCTTACCCGCCAGCTTGAGCAGATCACCCGCGAGATGGCCACCAACCGGCTGGTCAGCGACGAAACGCTCGAGCTGTATCGGGAGCTGCAGCGCGTCATCCAGGAAATTCAATCCCCGGAGCTACGCGAAGCTCTTGAAAAGCTACAGGAGGCGTTGCAAGCGCTCGACCTGCCTCGCATGCTGCAAAACATGGAGCAGGTCGCATTCAACGAAGCACAATTCCGTGAGCGTATCGAGCGGGCTCTGGAGCTGTTTAAGCGCTTGCGTACTCAGCAACAGCTCGAAGAGGCTGCCCGTCGCGCCGAGGAACTGGCTCGCCTTCAGGAGCGCCTGGCCGAGCGCACTGCACAGCTTGAGCGCCAGCAAAACGCCTCTCAGACGGGATCATCTGCCTCAGATACCACTGTCCGTTCCAATCCCGAAGTATTGGCTCGCCAGCAAGAACGGGCCAGTCAGGAAGCTCGTCAGCTGGAAGCCCTGCTGGAAGCGGTGCAACGCCAGATGGAGATGCTACGCGGAATGCCACGCCAGGCCATGGATTCACTGCTCCAGCGTTTTCGCCAGCAGCAGCTTCCTGAACGGATGCAACAGAATGCCCAGCAGCTTCGACAGGGCAATTTCTCCGGGGCCCGTCAAGGACAGCAACAGATGGAACAGCAGCTGGAGCAGCTGGCCACGCGTCTGGAACACCTGAGGCAGCAGTTGGAAGGTACGCAGCGCCAGATCAACGCGGCCGGTCTGCGCCAGGCCCTGCGGCACGTACTACTGCTTTCTGAATCCCAGGAAGCGTTGCGGCACGAGGTGCAGGCTCTGCGTACAGAACGGGCCGCCGCCCCGATGGCCCGTCGTCAGGAACAACTGATGCAGGGCACACGCACCGTCACCGATTCACTGCGCCAGCTTGCCCGCCGCATTCCCCAGATGGAACGTGCTGTGCAACAGACGGCGGTCGAGGCCATCCAGGCAATGGCGCATGCCATCACAACGCTGACCGAAGGCAGCCCCCGGAGGGCGGGCAGCTACCAGACGGCCGCTATGATGCACCTGAACGAGCTGGCGCGCATGCTGGCCGATCTGCTTGATCAGCTCCAGCGTCAGCAAAGTATGGGAGCCCTGTCGCTGGGACAAATGATCGAACAGCTCCAGCGCATGGCTGGCCAACAACAACAGCTCAATGAGCAGATTCAGCAACTGCTCAACGATATTCAAGGAACCCGTCTGGTTACTGATCAACTCGAACGCATGCGCCAGCTTGCCCGTCAGCAGGAAGCAATCCGTCGCCAGCTGCTGCAGCTCGCACGCAACCGTGAAGCCCGTCGGCGTCTGCTGGGCGACCTTGACGCACTGGCGCGCCAGATGGAAGAAACGGTTCAGGAGCTGCGGCGCGGCCAGATCAACCGGCAGACGATTGAACGTCAGCGCCGGATTCTTATTCGACTCCTGGAGGCCCAGCATTCCATCCGCGAACAGGAACAGGAACGTCGCCGCCAGAGCCGTCCGGGCGAAGACGTTGTGCGCGAAAGCCCACCTGAATTGTCCCCCCGTCAGGAGCTCGACCGCCTGCGCCGTGCCCTGATCGATGCGCTCGAGAGTGGCTATGCGCCCGACTACGAAGCACTCATCAAACGCTACTTCGAACTGCTCGAACGTCTGCAGCGCTCAGACGATCGCTAACGTATTGTAAACACCGGTAATCAAGCGGCATTGCGCCGTCCTGCCTTCAGACGTCAAGCGCTCCGTGGCTTTGTCAGTTACACAACTAACTGCTCAGTTGCGTACTTTTGCGATCCTGCCTCTAAAGCCGGTAAAACTGTTTGCCGGCCAGCTGGCGCACCAGCCCTTTGAATTCGAGCTGCAGGAGATAGACCAGCGCCGTCGAAGGGTCCAGTCCGGTACGCTCGCACAGCACATCGATGTGGAGAGGTTCGGGCTCCAGCGCATCGTAAAGTTGTCGTTCCAGGCCACTCAGCGAAGGTGGCGACGGCGGCTCCGATGTTGCCGGTGTCCTGCCCATACCCAGCACCTCCAACACATCGTCCGGTGAGCAAACAAGCCGGGCCAGGCTGTCGCGAATGAGCCGGTTCGTACCGGCACTGGCTGGATTGTGCAGGGCCCCCGGAATGGCCAACACGTCGCGATCCTGCTCCAGAGCCAGACGCGCGGTGATGAGCGCGCCGCCCCGTTCATACGCTTCGACGATAAGCACAGCCCGCGCCAACCCACTGATCAGCCGATTGCGACGGGGAAAGTTCGGGGCATCGGGCGCCGCTCCCAGCGGAAGCTCGGAAAGGAGTGCACCCTGCGTCATAATGGCCTGGGCCAGAGGCGCATGCCGTGCAGGATAGAAACGATCGACACCAGAACCCAGCACGGCCAGCGTGCGACCGTCCGCTTCTAACGCCCCCCGATGCGCAGCCGCATCAATGCCATAGGCCAGGCCGCTGATCACCGTCACCCCTTCCCGCGCCAGCGCAGCCGCAAACTTCCGAGCCGTCCGCAGCCCGTAATCGGTGGGACGGCGCGTGCCTACAATGGCCACTGCGTTGCTGTCTTCAGGCGCGAGCGTCCCTCGTACCCAGAGCAGAGCCGGCGGGTCATAGATCTGGCGCAACAGCGGAGGAAAACGTGCATCCCAGGCCGGGATCAAAGTAGCCCCAACGCGCTCAGCCCGTTCAAACTGTGCATCAACTGCATCCCAGTCGTCAAACGAGGCGATGCGACGAGCTGTCTGCGCACCAATGCCCGGTACCTGTACCAGGGCGGCCACCGATGCCTGCAGAGCAGCCTGCGCCGAGCCAAAACGGGCCAGTAATGCCCGGATACGGCCAGGGCCCACACCCGGCACCAGCGTCAGCGCCACCAGCGCTCGAAGTTCCTCAGCCGGATCGTCGGGGACGGCATTGAACGCTGGCTCCTCGCCTTCCTCGAACTGAAACAGCTCAGCAGACACGATCTAATACTTTTCCATAAAGACCCCGACCGGCGAGGTCTGTTACGTGGCGGCCTCAGCTCCCGCTTGCACCGCTTGCAACTGCTGCCAGAGTCCTTCCTTCAATGCTTCCAGCCCGATCCGAGCTACGGCGCTGACCGGATAGATCGGTACCCCCTCCGGCAGTTCGGCCTTTACCTCAACCATCCGGCCTGCCCGCTCAGACTCCGGCAACAGATCCAACTTGGTCAGCGCAATCGCCCGGGGTTTTTTGAGCAGGGCTGGATTGAACGCCTCCAGCTCTCCCAACAGCGTCTGATAAACCCGACCAGGGGCCTCCTCAACGATGGGAATGACGAATAACAGAATAGCGTTACGTTCAATATGCTTTAGAAAGCGAATGCCAAGTCCTCGTCCCTCGTGGGCCCCTTCAATGATACCAGGCAGGTCGGCCATCACAAAGGAGCGGAATTCCCCCACGTACACCATACCCAGCGCAGGCTCCAACGTGGTGAACGGGTAATCAGCAATCTTCGGGCGTGCGGCAGAAATAGACGAAATCAGCGTACTTTTACCTGCATTGGGGAATCCCACCAGCCCCACGTCGGCCAGCAGCTTCAACTCCAGCGTGATGTTTTTCTCCTCACCAGGTTCACCGGGCTGGGCATAAAGCGGCGCCTGGTTTGTAGACGACTTGAAATGGGCGTTCCCCTTGCCACCTCGTCCTCCTCGGGCCAGCAGCAAGCGCTGCCCCGGCCGCAGCACCTCGCCAATAACCTCACCCGTCTCCGTAAGCTTGGCCACCGTACCCAGTGGTACCCGAAGGATCACATCGCGACCGTTTCGCCCCTTTTTGTTTTTACCAGAGCCCGGCCTTCCGTCTTCGGCAAAATGGTGACGGTTGTATCGCAAATCCAACAACGTATACAGATGGGGATCCCCTTCCAGATAGACCGACCCCCCATCGCCGCCATCACCGCCAGCCGGCCCTCCCTTAGGAACGTACTTCTCGCGCCGAAATGCGACAGCACCGGCACCGCCCTTTCCACTTCGTACCGTAATGGTAACGTAATCGACAAACTTCATCGCCTTCCCTGCGTTCGTTTTGCATGCTGCTGAACGCCTGGCCGCTGACGAAGTTTTACCGGGCTGCAAAAGCCTTCTTGACGCCATGAGCTCCCCCCGCAAACACGTGGTGATCTACACCGATGGTGCCTGCAGCGGCAATCCCGGCCCGGGTGGCTGGGCAGCCCTGCTACGTTACAACCATCATGAAAAGGTGTTGACCGGGACGGCAGCACATACAACAAACAATCGCATGGAGCTCACAGCCGTCATTGAAGCCCTTCGGGCGCTGAAAGAACCCTGTCAGGTGGATCTTTACACAGACAGCAACTATATCGTACGTGCCTTTCAGAAGGGCTGGCTGGAACGATGGCAGCGCAATGGGTGGCGCACGTCCCGAAAGCAACCCGTTGAAAACCAGGACCTTTGGCGTCAGCTGCTGGAACTCACGCGCCGGCATGACGTGCGTTTTCGGAAAGTGAAAGGGCATGCCAACGATCCGCTGAATAACCGGGTCGACCAGCTGGCTGTTGAAGCGATGCGCCGCGCTTACCCTCACCCCCTTCCCGCTGATCCAGCGACGCAGACGGCTGCGGAATAGATCATGCGCACGCTCTGGCTTCGATTTTATGCCAACCTGAATGACTTTCTACCCACTCGTTGGAAGCAACGCACCTTCAAGCTGGGGGTTCTTGGACACCCCACGGTTCGGGAGCTCCTTGTGCAGCTCAATGTGCCCCCTCCGGAGGTTGCCCTGATTCTTAGTGACGGACAGCCCGTCGATTTTGACTATCGCCCGGAGGAAGGCGAGCGACTGTGTTTTTATCCAATCTTTTATCATTTACTACCAGCCACACCACTCCACACGCTTCCGCCGGAGCGTCCTCCTCGTTTTTTGCTTGATACCCATCTGGGACGACTGGCGCGCTACCTGCGCATGCTGGGATTCGACGCAGCACACCTATCGGATCCAGACCCAGGTGATGCCGCATTAGCTCGCCGGGCAGGCGAAGATGGTCGGGTGCTGTTAACACGAGACCGGCGTCTTCTGGCCCGTAAGGCCGTCCGCTATGGGTATTTCGTACGGGCCACCGCACCGAAGGCCCAACTGATAGAGGTGCTGGAGCGATTCGATCTGCATGCGTTTGTCGATCCATTCAGTCGCTGCATGTGCTGTAACGTGTTGCTGGAGCCAGCCGATGCGGAAGCTATAGCCGACCGGCTACCGTCGGACGTACGCACCCGACACACCGTGTTTTACCACTGTCCGGCCTGTGGACGCATCTACTGGGAAGGCTCGCATCATGCCCGGATGCAGCGCCTGATCCATCAGGTCATGCGCGGCAACGCCTCCTGAGGTGTACACTGTCCACGTCCGGCCAGCGCTTCGACGAATGCTTTCGCAAAAGCAGAGGCGCTCGAACGCGGCACCTCAACAAGCAGTTCGGTTTCGGTATCGTAGCGGGTTGCGCCAATGCGGGCTCCCGTGCGCTCAATCAACCGCATAACCGGCGCCGTGTCTCCGTAGGCAAAGCGCAACCGAAAACGTACAGTGACAACACGTTCAGCCACCGGGGCCTGGTCCAGCGCCCGTGCGGCCACTTCGCCGTAGGACCGGATCAATCCACCCCGTCCCAGCTTGATTCCCCCAAAATAGCGCGTCACCACCACCAGCGTATTCGTCAGCTGGCGCGCTTCGATCTGCCGCAGGATAGGCAGTCCGGCCGTCCCAGAAGGCTCGCCGTCGTCATGGTAACGAAATACCTCGCCCTCTGGCCCCAGACGATAGGCCGTGCAGTGATGGGTAGCGGCGTGCTCTCGACGGCGCACCGCTACAATGGCTTTCGTGGCTTCGGCCTCGGTCTCTACCGGAAAAACCTCGGCAATAAAGCGAGAGCCTTTTATGCGCAGCTCAGCCCGTGCCGTGCCGGCCACCACCCGATACGTATCCTCCGCGTTGCTGTTCATGACAGGGACGTGCAATTCATAACAGCGCTTACGCTACTTCATCTGGAAGCGTTTAGTTTCTGAGAGCTACGTACGATCAAACAATGACAGTAAGACGCATTGCAGATGGCCTCCTGTATCGCCAGGTTGTTGGGCGGAACCGTTACATTGCTGGCCCGCGTGGAAAAGCCCGAATGGACGGTGTCCTGGTCCAACACGCAACGGTGTGACCGCGCGGGCCGCCTCTGGTTTGTCGAAACAAGCTTGTATCCCAACCAGCTGGTAGACTTCAACCCGAAGATGACCGCGTTTTTCGGCGACCTGAATCTGCATGGCGGTGGAGCCACTCGGCACATGTTCTTCTACGCCTTCACGTGTACGCGTTGCGCCCATGCCAACCCGATTGTTTGCGTCCGACTGCCGGAGGCATGCGTTCTCGGATTACGCTGACGCTATCGCTGGCGATCACGGCAGGAGCGGGCGCTACGTCGATCATCCTCACTAACCTACACAGCCGGCTCTGCTGGGCCGACCTGCCCATAAGGCTTTTTCGAGAATGTCCGTTACACAAACGCAGGGTTGGCTGACAATCTGGAGATTACCCGATATGTGTCGATCAAACATGAGCTCCCCCTGCAGATCATGCTACAGCTTACAGCGATGCAATGGCAGAGATTGCGCTGGCGGTATGCGCTGGCGACAATAGCCGCCTGGCAAGAAAGCCCGGGAGCGACAGACGAGCGCGCCTGAATGGTCTCAGCATGCAACGTCTGGGATGCGTTCCACAGCCCATCCGGTACCCACCGGGCCGCTGCAATGGACTGCCGCAGACCGCAGTGGCTGCATCGTGCTACGCCATCGCCCATGCAGCCACTGAGGATACCTGGGCGCGGAGATCGTATCTATGCGCATGCAACGGATTGCCTGACCAAAACGTATCTCAAATCGGAATGTAACGGTTTTTTGCGATGAGCTGGTTACTGTTCAGTCTATTACTGGCAGCGGTACCTTTGCCGAGTGATTCCCTGACCACACCGACGTTGCGGGCCGTGCCGCTCACGCATAGCCTGCGCCTTGATGGCCAGCTGGTCGAACCCATCTGGCAGCAGGCTCCTGCGGCTACTGCATTTCGTCAGACAGAACCCATTGAAGGCGCTGCACCTACCTTTCCTACTGCCGTGCGGGTTCTCTATGGCCCTAATGCCATCTACATTGGCGCTATGCTCTACGATCCGGAACCCCACCGCATTCGTCGCCTGCTGAGCCGGCGCGATCAATTCAATCAGGCCGACTGGTTCAGCGTGGCGATCGACTCGTACTTCGACCGAAAGACCGCCTATGTATTTGCTGTCAATGCCGCAGGTGTGCTGGCTGATGGCATCCTGATCAGCACGGGATCCCCTCGCCAGCGGGGCGAACCTGACCTCTCCTGGGACGCTGTCTGGGAAGCAGCGGTAGCTGTTGTGGACTCAGGCTGGTCGGTCGAAATGCGTATCCCATACGCGATGCTGCGTTTCCCTCGAGCGGACTCTCTGACCTGGGGTATTTTCTTTCGGCGTGACATCGCTCGCCTGAGTGAAGTGGACGAATGGCCTTTCATCCCCCGAGCCATCCGAAGCGCTGGTGTGGTAGCCTATTTTGGTCAGCTACAAGGCTTATTGGGTTTGCGTCCGCGGCGGAATCTCCAGATTACGCCCTATCTGGTCTCAAACGGCTCACGATTGCAGCAACGTAATGGTCAAATTCAGTCTGATCTGGGGGCAGATGGCGGGGTAGATCTGAAATTAGGCTTAAGCTCAAACTTTATTCTGGATCTCACCCTGAATCCTGACTTTGGCCAGGTCGAAGTCGATCCGGCTGTACTCAACCTGACAGCGTTTGAGACGGTATTTGAGGAACGCCGCCCTTTTTTCACGGAAGGCACCCAGATCTTTCGTTTCTCTTATGGCCGTGAAGGCCGACTGTTTTACAGCCGCCGCATCGGAGCACGTGAGCCAATCATTGCGGCCGCCAAAATTTCGGGCCGGAGCGAAAGTGGACTCTCGCTGGGACTGCTGGGGGCCACTACTGGTACCGACTTTCAGCCGCGTCAACATTATCTGGTCGGACGCCTGCGTCAGGAACTGGGCCCTTACTCGACGATTGGTTTGATGGCCACAGGCCTTTTTCTTTCCCGGGCCACTGCTGGCGACCTGGCCTATAGTCTGGCAGGCGGAGCGGACTGGGACCTGCGCTTTGGCGGGAACATCTATCGCTTTGGTGGCCACCTGAGCCTATCCCACCGCCAGAAAGCACAACAGCCTGCCCAGACGGGCTGGGCCATGTCCGTACGCCTGGAACGGCTGCAGGGGATGTGGACCTACGGAGCTGGCTTCGATGGCTTTGACGACCGTTTCAATGTCAACGACGTCGGCCAGCTCCGTCGCAACAACCTGCAACGCATCTGGGCCCGCTTGGGCCACCAGTTCAACAACTATCGCCCCTTTGGGCCATTTCAACGTGCCGATGCTTTCATGTTCACCTGGCACCAACGTTCGTATCGAGACCATGTGTACCTGGGCAGCGGCTTTTTCTTCCGAGCTGGTGCCCTCACACGTGGCTTTGCCCGCCTTGCCCTTTATGCACGTGGCGACTATCTCTGGGGCGGGTACGATCTTTACGAATCACGGGGCATGGGGCCGATCTATCGTCCCCGTACCCTGATGATCGGTGGAAGCTACGAGACCGACACGCGCCGCCCGACCCGTTTGCAACCTTCACTCGAAGCTGAGCTGGACGAAGCCGGCGGCCGCCGCCTCAACACCGGACTTGAACTGAGCTGGAATGCCTGGGCCTGGCTGGATCTGACGGCTCGCCTTTCGCTCGAACAAGAATACAACCTGCTACGATGGGCTTCGAACGAAACCTTTGCCCGTCTGCCGGAAGGATGGGCCATTGGAACGCGAAGCACCTCGCCAGCTCGGCTGAGCCCCAATGACTTCCGCCCGCTGGAAGGAAGCGATCTACTGGAACAACTGGCCACCCATATTGCCCCCTATCCGGGCTTTCCGGATCGCTACTACGTGGCCGTCTTTGGGCTTCGCGATACTCAACGCCTGGAATTCACCCTGCGAAGCACGTTGACCTTTTCGCCAATGCTTTCTGTACAGAGCTTTACCCAGCTGCTGCTGGCCCGCGGGCGTTATACCAATCCATCGCTGCGCCTGGACAAAGACACGCTCCTTCCTTTTCCTGCATATCCCAAACAACACGAATTTGTACTCAACAGCTTCCGTATCAATGTGGTTCTGCGCTGGGAATATCGACCGGGCTCCATACTCTACCTGGTCTGGACTCACGACCGCGACACCTACAGCCGTCCCGATCCCTTCCAGCCTGATTCATGGTATCAGCGCCTGAGTTTTCCGGAACAGCTGCGCGATACGTTCCGGCTGTTTCCCAACAATGCGTTCACGATCAAGCTGACCTACCTGATCTTCTCCTGAGCTATCCCTGAATCTCCGTGATGAGCTGAATCTCGCGCAGCACACCCTGGACGCGGAAGCACTCCTCAAACGAGCCCTCGTAAACGGCCGCCTTTCCCTCGGTGTGCACCTTCCAGGTCAGCGCCTCAGCTTCAGGCAGCGAACAACCCGTAGCCTTCATGAGCTGAAAAATGACTTCGTCAAAGGTGTGTATGTCGTCGTTATAGAGAATGACCCGCCAGGGGGCATCCAGCCGCGTTTCTTCCGTGCTTTCGAGCTCCACCTCGGGCGCCGGTGCCGTCGGTTTCTCCGCAGCCAGTAAGTTCGGCCCTCCCATGGCTTGTCGTACTGGTTTACGTGGCAGAAACAGGTGTCGTTACCTGCGTAACTGTCACGTCGAAGTCTTCCATGACGGGGTTGGCCAGAAGTTTCTCGGCCGCCTCACGCGCAATACGCTCGGCGGTTTCGGCCGAATCGGCATCAATCCAGAGATCAATCACCTTGCCAATGCGCACCTGTGTCACCGCCGCATAGCCCAGGTTCTGCAGCGCGTGATGCACAGCCTTGCCCTGAGGATCCAGAATAGAAGGCCGCAGCCGAACGGTTACCGTAGCCTTAAACATCGCGCGTTTCCGCTTGCGGGTTTGTCGTTTCAGAAACAGCTTCCAGGGGGGTATTCAGAATGGCCCGTACCAGATTGTAAACGGCACGACCAATACCATGCAGAATATAGCCCCCCAGTACCAGAAGCAAGCCAATCTGCTGTAAAAAGATGATCAGTATCAGCGCCAGTCCATATGCTCCTGACTTCCAAGGGTGGCGTCGCAGGTAGGCCAGGCTGGGACGCGGCATCGCATCAAATGGGATGTTGGTAACCATAAGCGCCGAAAGCATAAACACCACCGGAATCAGTACCGGAAAATCACCGGGAGTCAGGCGCTCCAGGAGATCAACCCCTTCGGCGTTTAACACCAGCGCCACCAGCGCAGCCGCCTGCGCAGGAATGGGCAATCCCTGAAAGTACTCGCGCTTTTCACCGTCGAACTGCACATTAAAACGCGCCAGGCGCACCGCCCCGCAGATGGCTGGCAGGGCAGCAATGATCAGGCCCAGAGTCCCGTACGCCTTCAGGTTGAAGGCATAGACCAGATAGGCCGGTGCTACCCCGAACGATACCACATCGCTGAGCGAATCAAGCTCGACGCCGAAGAGGCTCGTACCGTTTGTCAGCCGGGCCATCATCCCATCAAGCATGTCAAAAAATCCAGCCAGCACAATCAGCCAGCAGGCATAGTCGAAGCGGCCTTCATGGATCTGCGTAATGGCCAGAAAGCCACTGAAGAGGTTCATCAGGGTGAAGAAAGACGGTACAGCTGCCCGCGGAATGGGCCGGCGCACCCGCTGGCGACGTTGTGCCCGATAGGCCCGCAACCGCGCCCGAAAGTGACGCTGTTTCTGTCCATGTCGGTCATATCCCCAGCGTGCCCGCCACATACTGTAGCCAGTCCCTTCTCGTTCAGTTGTTATGTAGTCGAGGCGTTTCGGCTGCTTCGACAGCCGGACGGGCTGTCACCAGCCGGGCCAGTACGGTTTCACCCGCGCGCACTCGGTCGCCTACCTTTACATCGAAACGCACGTGCGGAGGTACGAACACATCCATCCGAGATCCGAACTTGACAATCCCGAAGCGCTGTCCGGCATGTACCGTGTCCCCCTCCTGCAGGTGAAACACAATCCGCCGGGCCAGTACCCCCGCAATCTGCTTGAACAGCACCCGAATTCCACTTGGATGACGCAGTCCGATCTCTGAGCGTTCGTTTTGCTCGCTGGCTTTTGGATGCCAGGCTACCAGGTAATCCCCCGGGATATAACGCACCAGTTCAACGACACCATCGGCCGGCACCCGGTTGACGTGCACGTCCAGCGGCGAAAGAAAAATGGACAAACGTCGCGCCGGCCCTTTCAGGTACACTGGCTCATGATCCACATCAACGATCTCCACCACCTTACCATCGGCGGGGGCCAGCAACAACGCCTCGGCGTCCTTCGGCGGCCGACGCTCCGGATCCCGAAAGAAAAACAGCACAAAACCCAGCAAAAGAACTGCTAACAGCAGGCCTGCCATGCGCCAGACGCCCGGCAACCAGTAGTAAGCACCTGCTGCCAGGAGCACGGCAACCAGCGTAGTTCCTCCAATGATTGGGTATCCTTCCGGTGCCAACATAACCGTTTCCTTGTACCAGCCATACCGAAACTCCCCGTCGCTGCTCGCGTTCGCTCCGTCGCTACCGGGGATCAGGGTTGCCTAAACGTCGATGCCACGCGTTTCGTTCTACACGCTCGGCTGCAAATTGAATTTCGCCGAAACCAGCACGCTGGAGCGTGACTTTCGCGCCCACCACTACGAGGTGGTTCCTTTTGGCGAGCCGGCCGATGTGACCGTCATCAATACCTGCACGGTCACCGCCGAAGCCGAACGCCAGTGTCGTCAGATCATCCGCCGGGCGATCCGTCAGAACCCGAACGCCTTTATCATCGTCACCGGTTGCTACGCCCAGCTCCGCCCCGAAGAAATCGCCCGCATCGAAGGCGTCGACGTGGTCCTGGGCGCTCGCGAAAAATTCCACCTCTTCGAGCTGATCAAGAGCTTCCAGAAAAAGGAGCAAACCCAGGTAGCTGTCTCCTGCATCGACGACCTGCAGGAATTCGGCCCCGCTTTCTCCTCCACCGAACGCACACGCGCCTTTCTGAAGATTCAGGACGGATGCGACTACGTCTGCTCGTTCTGCACAATCCCCAGCGCCCGCGGCCGTAGCCGCTCACAGCCGATCGACGCGACGATCGCCCAGGCGCAGCAGCTGGCTGAGATGGGATTCAAAGAGATTGTGCTGACCGGGGTCAATATCGGGCTTTACGGCCAGGAATTCGGGGTCACCCTGCTTGATCTGCTCCGGGAGCTGGACCAAGTGGCGGGCATCGAGCGCTACCGCATCTCATCGATCGAGCCCAACCTGCTCACCGATGAAATCATTGCATTTGTGGCCGAGTCGCGCGCTTTCATGCCTCACTTCCACATGCCCCTGCAGAGCGGCGATAACTTCGTGCTGGGCAAAATGCGTCGGCGCTACCGGCGTGAGTTGTATGCCGAACGCGTGGCCCGCATCCGAGAGCTGCTCCCCGAAGCAGCCATTGGCGTGGATGTAATCGTGGGCTTCCCGGCCGAAACACCCGAACGCTTCGAAAACACCTACCGCTTCCTGAACGAACTGCCTGTCTCCTATCTGCACGTGTTCACCTATTCGGAGCGTCCCGGCACAGCGGCCGTCGAGCAGCTCGATCGGATGGGCGGCGCCCCCGTACCTCGCCCCGAACGCTCCCGCCGTAACCGCATGCTGCAGGTGCTCTCCCACAAAAAGCGACATGCGTTCTACCAGGCACATCAGGGCCAGGTACGTCCCGTACTCTGGGAAAGTACCAAAAAGCACGGCCTCATGTATGGCTACACCGACAACTACATCCGGGTACAACGCCCCTTCGACCCCGAGCGCGCCGGGCAGATCGAGTGCGTCCGTCTGGGCGACTTTGCTCCGGACGGCACGCTCGTAGCCGAGGATCCAGCATTCATTCCCATCAGCTAAAGGTAAGGACGAACGCTTGTGACAAATTGCACAAAATCATCAAGTTGACCAATAAACCTGTATAGGCGTTCTACCTCTATCGTAACATATCCATGTACCAGCAGATTGCGTAATCCCACCATCTTTTGAAGCTTCTGGGCCAGTTCTTCGGTCAGGTATCCCCCGCGCACCAGTAACGTAATGCATTCGCTATAGGTCGAAGGCGTACCCAGATTGTAGCGGCTAACCAGGCGACAACTGATGTCAACAGTGATCTGAATACACTCGAACAAACCGTAACGAAGCGCCCATTCCAGGAGACGGTCTCGTTGGAGCTCTTCCAGCGTGTACTGTGCTCACAACCGCTTCAGTTCGACCAGCGCGTCTTCAAGACGATGGAGGTGTTCCTGTATATTTTCGCTCTCCTAATGCTCGATTTTTCAATCGCTCCAGAAAAGCTTCGCGCCTCATGCGGCGCAGGGGTTCTGTGTCGAAGTACGCCAGAAATGCTCGGTACTTGAAATCGACCCATTGCGCTTCATCACGGCAACAGATTAGCTGTCCATGCGCTGCCGCCTCGTAGGCCAGTGCGGGCCGCCGTTTCAGCGCCTCGTTCAGTATGACTACATCGACCGGCCGTCTGACGGCCAGCTCCAGTTCGCTTACCAACCCGCCCAGTTCCAGCAAATCCAGCGGCCGGTCCACATAGATGCCTACGTCCACATCACTTAGTGGCGTAGCCTGGCCCCGGGCGACCGAACCAAACAGCAACGCGAACACGATCTCCGACCGCACTTCCAACCTCGGCCGGAGCTGGGACACAAGTACTGCGCGATCGGACACAGAAAGCTTCATACACGAAAAACAGGGTCTTCGTAGGAGTTACGCGGTCGAAGCCGGAAAAGTGCCGGCCGTGCCTGACAAGCGTTCCCCTTGCCTGTCTCAGGAAGCGGGCTCTATGGCCCAGCGGTTCTCCAACAGCAGCTCAGTGATCGGTTGCCGCGTACGTTGTCCGGGGAATCCAGCATCAGCCCCACGACGACGCTGTAGTCTTCCGGAATGGCATAATGCCTACGCGCCCGGACCAGCAGGATCGCTGCCCCAGCCGACATACGCTTCTGTTATCATATCACAAGGAGGCTATCGCGCCTGGTCTTGCACCCCCTGATGCAGCAAACACTCTCGCGCCCACTTCTGCCACCTGGCACAAAGAGCTGACCCGCACGGCAATTTGCCGGCATGAAATTGAGGTCTTGCTCCCTACAGGCTGTTTGCTCTCTATCGACTCAGGTAAAGGTTGCGGATGGCGTAAGGCCGGCGAAAGTGGTCGTCGGTAAGCGTCTCGACGAAGGCAATGGCTTCGCCGGTGGACTTCATTTCCGGCCCCAGCTCTTTAGGAACCTCGGGGAACTTATCCCAGGAGAAAACGGGCTCCTTGATCGCGTAGCCTTTGAGCTTTGATTCGAGCAGGCCAGCTTCACGGAATTCCCGGAGCTTGCGACCCAGCATGAGTTGCGCACCGATCTTGGCCACCGGCACGCCCGTCGCCTTGGCCACAAAGGGCATGGTCCGCGATGCCCGGGGGTTGGCCTCGATCACATAGACCACATTGTCTTTGACCACCATCTGCACGTTGATCAGGCCGACCACCTGCAGACGCCGTGCGATGTCTTCGGTGTAGCGGCGGATCGTGTTCAGAACCTCCTCCGACAACGAGAAGGGCGGCAGCACAGCCGTCGAGTCGCCGGAGTGCACCCCGGCCGGTTCGATGTGTTGCATGATGCCGGCAATCCAGACTTCCTCGCCATCACAAGCGGCATCGACATCCACCTCAATGCCATTTTCCAGGAAGAGATCCAGCAGGATTTCGTTGTCGGGCAGTAGTTTGAGAATGTTACGGACATAGCGCTCGACCTCTTCCTTATTGATGGCGATACGCATGCCCTGGCCGCCCAGCACGTAGCTGGGGCGAATCAGGATCGGGTAGCCGATGCGTTCAGCCACTTCGACTGCTTCGGTCACCGTACGCGCCGCACCATACGGCGGATACGGAATTTCCAGCTCTCGCAGCAACGCCGAAAACTTGCTCCGCTCTTCGGCCAGGTCCATCATAGGGAAGGAGGTCCCCAGGATCGGAATGCCATGTTCGTGGAGCTTTCTGGCCAGCTTGAGCGCCGTCTGACCGCCGAGCTGTACAATCACGCCTTTGAGTTTGCCATGTTGGTCTTCGTGCTCAATGATGTCGAGCACCCGTTCCCAGAAGACAGGCTCGAAGTAAAGCTTATCGGCCACGTCGAAGTCGGTCGATACCGTCTCTGGATTGCAGTTAATCATGATGGCTTCGTAGCCCATCTCCCGGGCGGCCAGTACACCGTGGACGCAGCAATAGTCGAACTCGATGCCCTGACCAATGCGGTTGGGACCGGCACCCAGGATGATGACTTTTTCGCGGTCAGTAACCTCGCTTTCGTTTTCGGTCTCGTAGGTGCTATAGTAGTAGGGCGTCTGCGCCGGGAATTCAGCAGCACAGGTATCGACCAGCTGGAACGTGGGCTTGAGACCCAGCGCCTTGCGCCGCGCCCGCACCTCCGCCTCCGTCACGTTCTCCTGCAGCAGATAGGCAATCTGCACATCCGAAAAGCCGTATTGTTTGACCAGCCGCAGGAAGTCAGCATCAAGCTGATCCAGGGTGCGCCGTTCCAGCTCCCGCTCGATGCGGACAATGTCTTCGATCTGATAGAGAAACCAGGGATCAATGTAGGTGATGTCGTGGATCTCTTCGACCGAAGCCCCCAGCCGGAAGGCGTTGCGAATCTGAAGCGTACGATCCCAGTAGGGCTTTTTAAGGCGGGCCCGTACCTCCTCGCGCGACGGATCCTCACGGTCAGCGCCCAGCCCGGCATACCCGTTTTCCAGGCTCTGCCAGGCTTTCTGGAGAGCTTCAGGGAAAGTACGACCGATGGCCATCACTTCGCCCACCGCCTTCATCTGCGTGGTCAGTTCCTCGTCAACACCCTCGAACTTCTCAAAATTCCAGCGCGGAATTTTGACGACCACGTAGTCGATAGACGGCTCAAAGCAGGCACTGGTCGTACCGGTCACATCGTTCGGGAGTTCGTCGAGCGTATAGCCCACAGCCAGGCGAGCCGCCACCTTGGCAATGGGATAGCCCGTTGCTTTTGAAGCCAGCGCCGACGAACGTGACACGCGTGGATTAATTTCAACGGCGATCATGCGTCCGGTGTGGGGCTCGACGGCAAACTGCACGTTACAGCCGCCCGCAAACTTGCCGATCGAACGCATCATCTTGATGGCGGCATCGCGCATGCGCTGGTACTGCTTATCCGTAAGGGTTTGCGCAGGTGCCACCGTGACCGAGTCGCCCGTATGGATGCCCATCGGATCAAGGTTTTCGATGGGGCAGACGATGATCACGTTGTCGTTCGCATCGCGCAGCAGCTCCAGCTCGTACTCCTTCCAACCGTAGACGCTTTCCTCGATGAGCACCTGATGTACTGGCGAAAGCTCCAGCCCACGCGTCACCTTCCGATCAAATTCCTCCATGGACCAGACGATGCCGCCGCCTGTCCCTCCCAGAGTAAAGGAGGGACGAATCACCACGGGCAATCCACCCAGCTCCTGCAAGATCTCTTTGGCCTCCAGCAGACTACGTGCTGTACGACTGCGCGCCTGATCGATCCCGATCTGTTCCATCAGATCGCGGAATCGCTGACGATCCTCCGTGATCTGGATCGCCTCGATGTCCACGCCGATGATTTCCACCCCCATGGCCTCCCAGAAGCCCTCCTCGTGGAGCTGGGCGGCCAGGTTCAGTGCTGTCTGTCCCCCCATCGTGGGCAGCACAGCGTCGGGCCGTTCTTTTTCGACAATGCGTCGGATGGACTCGGGCGTCAACTCCTGCAGGTAAACCCGATCAGCGGTGATCGGGTCAGTCATGATAGTCGCTGGATTCGAGTTGACCAGAATGACCTCATAGCCTTCTTTTCGCAATGCGCGAGCGGCCTGGCTACCGGAATAGTCAAACTCACAGGCCTGCCCGATAACAATTGGGCCTGATCCGATAAGCAGGATCCGCTTGATGTCGGTCCGCTTCGGCATAGTATGCTTCCGGGGTTATGTTCTCGGTAGGGGTGTCTGGTCGGGAAAGCGTTGCTCACGCGCGCACCAGCTGAGGTGCCACAGCCAGTCGCTGCGCAGTTACCAGCGCCAGAAATTCGTCAAAGAGATAGCGGCTATCGTGGGGGCCGGGCGAGGCTTCTGGATGGTACTGCACGGAAAGGCCAGCAAACGCCTTGAATCGCAGCCCTTCTACAGTCCGGTCGTTCAGGTTAATGTGCGAGACCTCCGCCTCGCGCGGATTGACCGACGCGGCATCGACAGCAAAGCCGTGATTCTGCGTCGTTACTTCGACCCGCCCGGTACGCAGATTTTTAACGGGATGGTTGGCACCACGATGTCCTACATACATCTTGTAGACCTTAAAGCCCAGCGCCAGCGCCATGAGCTGGTGCCCCAGGCAGATGCCAAAGATGGGCAAGCCCGTTCGGATCGCCGCCCGCACCTGTTCGATCGCCTGTGGCATCGCCCGGGGATCGCCTGGTCCGTTCGAGAAAAACAGCCCATCAGGTTCCCAGGCCAGCACCTCGTTCAGCGGCGTGTAGCCTGGAAAAACGCGTACCGAGCAGTCCCTCGCCTGAAACATGCGCAGAATGTTCAGCTTGCAACCGTAGTCAAAGACGGCAATGCGAGGACCAGATCCGCTGCAGAAGTCATAGGGCTGCGCTGTCATCACACAGGAAGCCAGCTCCAGCCCGTTCATGGAAGGCAGACGCCGTGCTTTCTCAATCAGACTTTCATCGTCAAGATCGATCGACGAAATCACAGCGTTCATGACCCCCTTTGTGCGAATATGCCGCACCAATCGTCGCGTATCGACACCGGAAATGCCTACCAGCTCATGGCGTTGCATCCAGGCTTCCAGCGAGCCATCGGCCAGGCGGTTCGAGTAGCGGTGTGAGAAAGCCCGCACCACCAGGCCGGCAACCATCGGACGGGCTGCCTCCATATCGATGTCCATCACCCCGTAGTTCCCAATGTGAGGGTAGGTCATCATCATGATCTGCCCGTAGTAGGAGGGATCAGTCATGATTTCCTGATAGCCCGTCATGCTGGTGTTGAAGCACAGCTCCCCGCCCGTCTCACCACGATGGCCGATAGCAATGCCGGTAACGACGGTGCCATCGGCCAGGGCCAGTTTGCAGGGATCCGGTGTCGGGTGCAGCAGGGGTATCATGACGGCCTGTTATGGGTTTGGTTAAGGGGTTTGAACGGGTACAAAAAAGCCTTCCCCGCTTGTGGGAAGGCTTCAGCCACCACGAAATCGTCGAAAATGTAACTGTCCAGATACCGACCCTATCACAACAACTTGCCAGTTTCGGCGTCTCAACGAGCAACCCTTGCGAAGGTTTCTGCAAGATACGATATTTGCGGCCTGTAAACCAGACGATCGGGGGGATCTACGGGCTTTTTTCACGGTAGCCCTTCCAGCCAGTCACTGCCTTTCGTCCTATCCGAACGGAACGGGCTTACATCGGTTCAAAAGGAGATGACCGGGGGAATAGCTGATGCGTACAGCCCATCGACAGCACGAACGCGCCACGTATCCGTTGCGCATGATGGCCAGCCTGGCCTTCACGCTGGGTTTGGTCATGCTGGTAGTGCGGCTGTGGCCGGCACCGGACCGATCGGCTTCTCACACCATAATTTATCGTAGCCTGGCCCCGGAGGTCATTGCCCTGGAAGAAATCATGCCCACCCGGCAGGCGCGTCCGGCCCCTCCCCCTCCTGTGCCTCCCCTGCCGGTCGTTGTGCCCGACGAAATTCCCCTGGAAGAGGCGGTCATCAATCCCGACGTCAATCGCCTGTTTCTTGAGGAAACGGGCACCGATCCTTTCGCAGCCGAAGGCGCCCTGGAGGGAACACTGGCTGCCGCACCGGCTTTTGAGGTAGGCCCTAAACCCATTCGCTTCGTCGAGCCGGAATACACCCGCGCCGCCCGACGCGCCCGCATCCGTGCCGAAATTGTCGTCGAAGTGCAGGTAAGCCCTACCGGTCAGGTGCTTTCAGCGGCGATCGTGGAACGTTATCTGCTGACGCCCCACCGTCAGCGCGTCGACACCCTGGGCTATGGCCTCGAAGAAGCAGCGCTGGCAGCGGCCCGACGCTGGCGCTTTCGACCGGCCCGCGTGAACAAACAACCTGTCTCCAGTTTTACACGCATTACGTTCAGCTTCGGCCAATGACCCTCACTCCAGATCCACCCAGCGTGCATCTTCGATCTCTTCCCAGGGACGCTGGACGCTCGTGCGTGCAGGACCCGGCTCATAAGGCCGCCCCGGATCCTCCAGCATCGCCCGCACCAGATTGCGACCGCTTCGCCAGATCAAATACAGCAGCACAATCCATAGGATAAGCTTCAGCATGGTCTATTTCGACATTCGGGCCGGTCGTGGATTGAAATAGGTGATACCGCCATAACGTCGGCGCTCCAGAATCTGACGGATCAGTTCTTCAAGATCTTCTGGATTTTCTACAAAATCGATCTGGACCGCGTTCACAATCAAGAGCGGCCCTTTGGTGTAGTGAAAGAAATAGTGGT
This sequence comes from Rhodothermus sp., assembly GCA_030950375.1. Lineage (GTDB taxonomy): Bacteria > Bacteroidota > Rhodothermia > Rhodothermales > Rhodothermaceae > Rhodothermus. The sequence goes on from JAUZRN010000015.1 coordinate 76,874, forward strand.
CGTATGCCTCGCAGAGCGCTTCCAGATAGCTCCGTTCGATGCGTTGTTCGTAAGGACGGCCCCGCTTGCGAATGTTTTCCAGCAGCCGATCTGGCGTGGACTGCAGATAGACGACCAGGTCTGGGATAGGAACGTTCGGCTCCATCAGCGTATAGAGCGTCTCATACAGCCGCAACTCGTCCCCTTTCAGATTGATTCGTGCAAAAATACGGTCTTTGTCGAAAGCGTAATCGCTCACCACAAATGGACAGAACAGATCACGGAGCTGCAGTTGCTTTTGCTGGCGAAAGCGGCTGGCCAGGAAGCTGAGCTGGGTATGAAAGGCCCAGCGCTCGGGATCTTCATAGAAGCGCGGCAGGAACGGATTCTCTTCAAACGCTTCCAGCATCAGCCGTCCGTTAAAGCGCTCTGCAATCAACCGGGCCAGCGTTGTCTTGCCCACCCCGATCACCCCTTCAATCACCAGGTATCGCAGATCATCAGGGAGTTGAATGGGATCGGCAGCGGTCATGGTTCAGCCCATCGGTCAGCCGGTTTCCAGCGATACGCCCGTACGGCGAAGGGGTGCCCGATCCGGACATCGCTGCAACAAAACCGCGACGGTAGCACAAAATGGTGCCGGCACGTAGAAGTCGGGCGCCAGATCGGCCCAGGGTTGCAGCACGAACCGCCGCCCAGCCAACCGCGGATGTGGCAACATCAGGCGGTTGTCGTAACGCACCAGGGCATCCCAGGCCAGTACGTCCAGGTCCAGCGTACGGGGCGCCCAGCGCCCCATACGCACACGTCCGGCAGCTGCTTCCACCTGGCCACACAGCTCCAGAAAGGCCTCGGGGGCCAGGTACGTACGCAACCACACCACAGCATTCAGATAGTCCGGTTGCACTTGCCCGGGCAGTACATGCGCTGCAGTTTCATACACCGGCGACACCGCTACCACCTGCACAGCTGGATGTCTGCGCAGGATCGCTACCGCCTGACGCAGGTAGGCAGCCCGATCCCCCAGGTTCGAACCCAGTCCCAGAAAAACCGAAGCCGGCAACCGGTCGGGCAGGCACGCGGTCATACAATGCTCTATCCCCTTTGCAGCGCAACGCTACCCGCCGACACATCGCAAGTTTCCAAGAAAAAAGCCCGAGGCCCCTGCCATCGCCTCGGGCTTTCCCACCCATCCTGCGAGCACGGTACTGCGATGCGCGTCATCCTTGTTGCCAAAAACCGATTACGCAGACACCGATGGGCAGGCGGCGCTTTCTAAGTATCGACACGTCCTGTCAGTTTTTAAGCGAACTTTTTCCCCGGCGACCTCTTTCAGAGCTACCCTCCCAACCTCTGCGTTGCGCCATGCGTCTATCGTTTTGACTATTGCTCGCCATGGATCTCACTTTGGGTATCGGTCTGCTGGCCGCTACATTGACCACGCTGGCCTTCCTGCCGCAGGTCGTACGTACCTGGCGGCGCCGCTCGGCCGAAGATCTGTCGGTCGGCACCTTTTTGCTCCTGTTTACCGGCATCGTTCTCTGGTTGCTCTATGGCATTCTACGCCGCGATTCAATCATTATCCTGGCCAATGCGGTTGGCATGACGCTGGTAGGGAGCCTTCTCCTGATGATCTGGCGCTTTTCTCGCCAGCGCTTGCTCAGTGGCCGCCGATAAAGACCGTCTTGATGTTCACAAACTCTCGAATGCCAAAGATGGATAGCTCGCGACCATAGCCGCTTTCTTTAATGCCGCCAAATGGCAGGCGCGGATCACTGCGCACAAAGTCATTCACAAAGCAGCAACCGGCCTCGAGTGCTTCGCGGGCTATGCGTTCACCACGGGCTTCATCACGCGTAAACACGGCGGCACCGAGCCCGAACACCGTGTCGTTCGCCACCCGAATGGCTTCGACCTCATCACGCACCGGGATGATGGCAGCTACCGGACCGAACAGCTCTTCTTCGTAAGCCGGTGAACCCTTGGGCACGTCGGTCAATACCGTCGGTGGATAGTAGGCGCCTGGACCTTCCGGGATTTCGCCGCCCAGCAGGAGACGCGCACCTTTGCGCAGGCTCTCCTGCACCTGACGATGCAATTCGTCGCGCAGATCATGGCGGGCCAGTGGTCCCACCTCGGTCGTCTCATCCAGCGGATCGCCCACCCGCACTGCCTGCATACGCGTCACCAGCAAACGCTCAAACGGCTCCCGCACAGCCTCCACCACCACGAAACGCTTGGCCGCAATGCAGCTCTGCCCCGAGTTGATCAGGCGACTCCTGGCGCATACAGTTGCGGCCTGCTCAATGTCGGCATCTTCCAGAATCACATAGGGGTCGCTGCCGCCCAGCTCCAGCACAGTCTTTTTAAGCGCAGCACCGGCTCTGGCAGCCACTGCCCGCCCTGCTGGTGTGCTACCCGTCAGCGTCACTGCTCGAATCAGCGGATGCGTAATGACCGAATCTACCTGATCGCTGCCAATCAGGAGGGTGCGAAACAGCTGCTCTGGAAAGCCGGCCTCACGCAGCAATTCCTCAATGGCCAACGCACAGCCCGGCACGTTCGAGGCATGCTTGAGCACAGCCGCATTGCCCGCCATCAACGTTGGGGCGGCAAAGCGAAAGACCTGCCAGAATGGGAAATTCCAGGGCATGATAGCCAGGATCACCCCCAGGGGCTCAAACGCCACATAGCTCTTTCGGGCGTCTGTCTCAACCGGCTCCGGAGCCAGAAAACGCTCGGCATGCTCTGCATAGTACTCACACACCCAAGCACACTTCTGCACCTCGGCCCGCCCCTCACGAATCGGTTTGCCCATCTCTTCGGCCATCAGACGGGCATAGCGGTCAACCCGCTCCCGTAACAACGCAGCAACCCGCCGCATTCGTGCAGCCCGCTCGGCAAACGACACGCGTCGCCAGTCCAGAAACGCCTCGTGCGCTTGCGCAATAGCCTGTACGACCTCCTCCTGGGTCATGCCTTCATAGACCCGAACTTGCCCACCGGTGGCTGGATTGATTACGGGGAAAGATCTGCGAACAGCAATCTCCTGCATGGCTCCGTCTGGTCTGGTTAGACAGGGGACTTTCCAGGTTTATATGGCCAGCGCCCCGAATCGATTCCACCCGGACGCCCCATAACCCGAAACAACGCACAGGCGGGAACCTGAAGGCCATTTGGACAATTTTGTGCCCGTTCCGTTTTAGGATAAATGTATCTCTAAGCCGAAAACACGAACAAGCCCATGTTTTCCCGCGCCTGCGAATACGGATTGCGTGCTGCATTGTATCTGGCGTCACTCGAACACAATGGTTACGTATCGATTCGAGAAATCGGAGAGCGGCTGAACATCTCCGTGCCTTTTCTAACCAAAATCTTTCAGAAGCTGACGCAGGCCGGCTTGATGCAGTCGCTACGCGGTCCCAGCGGTGGCGTTATGTTCGCCCGCTCACCCGAAGAAATCACCCTCTTTGATGTGATCGTGGCCATCGACGGCCCCGATCTGTTTACCGAGTGTGTGCTGGGACTGCCAGGTTGCGGCGAAGCAGCCCCCTGTCCCCTGCACGACCACTGGAAAGCAGTACGCACGCCCATCCGCGACCTGTTTGCCTCTACTACGCTGGCCGATATGGCCCGCCGTATCCAGGAAGCCCGCCTGCGCCTGACGGCCTGACCGGTACCGCTTCTTCATGCATATCCTGCCAAATCCCCGTAAAAGTTTGTCCAAGAGGTTTTTTAAAGATTAAATACTCCTATTTTCTTTTTAAAAAGATACGATTTCGTGTAAGGCTTTCCCTTACATGAAATACCGGGAAAAGCGGCATGCGGCTGCCGGATTGGCCTGACAGTCTATTTGCCCCACCAGCAGTACGTTAAGGGCCAGAAATCAGACAAATGAATCCGCAAACAACAATGATCAGCCGGGGCGGTCAGCAAGCACTGGTAGCCATGCAGGTGCTGGCGCAGCAAAAGGCGCGGCGTTTCCTGCCGGTGCGTCGGCTTAGCCGCATGATTGGTGCATCGCCGCATACGCTGGCGCGCATCATGCTCCGGCTGACGGCGGCTGGCCTGACCCATGCGCTGCGCGGCCCTGGCGGCGGTGTGCGACTGGCACGTTCAGCGCGTGAGATTACCCTCTTCGAGATCCTGCAAGAAATCGATGGACCGGATGTGCTCAACCAGTGCGTGCTGGGGTTGGGGCCCTGCGATGAAGCCAGGCCCTGCCCTCTTCACGCCCTCTGGTTTCCCTGCCGTCAGCAACTTCGCCAATTGCTAACGGAAACTACATTGGCCGACTTAACCCAACGCAACATCCCTCTGAACCAGCCCGAGAAGTCATGTACCTAAACCGCTTGATCTCATGGAGCTTTTGGCTGCTGTTGGGCCTGACATTGACCGCCTGTGGCGGTCAAAACGCTGGCTCAACCTCGCAGCCTTCCGGTGCGGCGAGCCAGACGGAAAGTGGTGCGACCGCCCAGGATCCGGAAGCGTTGGCGTCTGAAATCGGACCAGTCAAGCAGGTATCGCTGGGCGAACAGATCGATGCTGCGCTGGCCCAGCAGGGCGAGCAGCTATTCAATACCTACTGCACGGCCTGCCACCGCCTCGATGAACGCTTTATTGGTCCGCCTCTGGGAGATGTGGCCCAGCGGCGCGGGCCGATCTACCTCATGAATGTGATGCTGAATCCGAACGGGATGATTCAGCGCCATCCTGTCATGCAGCAACTGGTAGAGGAATACGGTACCCTCATGACCGATATGGGACTGACTGAGGAGCAGGCACGTGCCATCCTTGAGTATCTGCGCCATACCGCTGAAAACCGTTGATTTTCATAGATCACCATCAACCCAGGAGGTGCAGCCATGAAACGCAATACCCTATTTGGCTTCGCAGCGTTCACCTTGTTCACATTGCTGCTGATTGGCTGTCGCGGCGATGATCAGACCACGGCGCTCGTCAGCGACGACCCCATGGAAATTGCCCGGGCCCGTGGTTTAAGTCCGGCCGATGTGGTGGCTGCCGTTAAGACCTACCAGCCCACTGGCCAACACGACGAGTATATCATGTTTGCTTCCGGTGGCCATTCCGGACAGGTGCTCGTTATTGGTCTTCCCTCCATGCGTCTGCTGAAGGTCATCGGGGTCTTCACACCAGAGCCCTGGCAGGGCTGGGGGTTCTCGAAAGAAACCCAGGAGGTGCTGGCTCAGGGCAACTACAATGGGAAGCAGCTGACCTGGGGCGACGTGCACCACCCGGCCCTTTCTGAAACGAACGGCGACTACGACGGGCAATTCCTGTTCGTCAACGAAAAAGCCAATGCCCGTGTGGCCGTTATCGACCTGCGGGACTTCGAAACCAAGCAGATTATCAAGAATCCGCTCTCGCTGAGCGACCACGGCGGTGCGTTTGTGACCCCCAACACGGAATGGGTTATTGAGGGCGGACAGTATGCCGCCCCCTTTGAGGGATACGCGCCGCTGGATCAGTACAAGGAGAAATATCGTGGTCTGGTTACCTTCTGGAAATTTGACCGCGAGCGGGGTCGGATTCTTCCAGAGCAGTCCTTCGCGCTGGAGCTCCCCCCTTACTGGCAGGACCTGTGCGATGCCGGCAAGCAGGTCAGCGAAGGGTGGATTTTCTGCAACTCGTTCAACACCGAGATGGCTACAGGTGGCGTAGAGAAAGGCAATCCTCCCTTTGAAGCCGGTGCTTCGCAGCGCGACATGGACTACCTGCATGTGATCAACCTGCGTAAAGCGGTTGAGCTGGTCGAGGCCGGCCGCACGCGTACGATCAAGGGCTTCAACGTGTTGCCGTTGGACGTGGCCGCCTCGGAAGGCGTCCTCTACTTCATCCCTGAACCCAAAAGTCCGCACGGCATAGACGTTTCACCAGACGGTAACTACCTGGTGGTTTCAGGTAAACTCGATCCGCACGCAACGATCTACAACTTCCAGAAGATTCAGGACGCCATCGCCAACGAACGCTTCTCGGGACGTGACGATTATGGCGTCCCTGTGCTGGACTTTGACGCCGTCGTTGAAGCCCAGGTCGAACTGGGCCTGGGGCCGCTGCACACGCAGTTCGACCCGAACGGCTACGCCTATACGAGCCTCTTCCTTGAGAGCGCGGTGGTCCGCTGGACGCTGGGCGGTCCCTGGACCGAAAAGCATGGTCGGGATCCATGGACCGTGGTTGATAAAATTTCGGTCCACTACAACATCGGGCACCTGGCTGTGGCAGAAGGCGACAACGTAAATCCCGACGGCCGCTATCTGGTCGCGTTGAACAAGTGGTCGGTGGATCGTTTTGCGAACGTCGGGCCCTTGCTGCCCCAGAACTTCCAGCTGGTCGACATTGGTAACCCGAACGGTCCGATGCAGCTGCTTTACGACATGCCCATTGCGCTGGGGGAACCCCACTATGCTCAGATTATCAAGGCAGACAAACTGCAGCCCTGGGAGGTCTATCCGGAGATCGGCTGGGATCCGGCCACCCAGTCGCGGCATCCAGCGGCCACCCAGCCCGGTCAGGAACGAATCGAACGCCGGGGGAACACGGTGGAGATCTGGATGACCGCCACGCGTAGCCACTTTACTCCGGAACATGTAGAGGTCCGCAAGGGAGATCGGGTAATCTGGCACATTACGAACATTGAGCGGGCACGGGATGCCACGCACGGCTTTGCCCTGCCTGGCTACAACTTTAACCTGAGTATTGAGCCGGGCGAGACAGCCACGATTGAATTTGTGGCCGATCGTGACGGTGTCTTTGCCTTCTACTGCACCGAGTTCTGCTCGGCACTCCACCTGGAGATGGCCGGCTACTTCCTGGTGCGTCCGTAACGCAACCTACGGGTCAGGGCGGCCAGCTGGTCGCCCTGACCCAATCTTTTTACAAGACCGAAGCAAAACCATGACGTGGTTAGACAAAATCATCGGACCGCGCATTCCGGATTCGGTGCTGCATCGGGAGCGGCGCCGCTTCCGTCGGCCTACCCTACTGCTGGGCATAGCAGCCCTGTTGCTGCTGATCTCTATCTTCTTTCCCTACTGGCGCATCCGCCTTTTTGCCCCGCAGTATCCGGGAGGCCTGGTTGCCAAAGTCTATGTAAATCATGTGGCGGGTGATGTGCGCGAAATTGATGCGCTCAACCACTATATCGGCATGCGTCCCCTTGAGGAGGCTGCCCAGCTCGAGCGCTCGCTAAGCGTTATCCTGATTGTTGCTATGGCATTGCTGGTTACCGGCGCGATCTATGTACATTCGCCCTGGGCAGCCGTACTCAGCCTGCCGGCCCTGCTCTACCCCCTGATTTTTCTGGCTGATCTATACTACTGGCTGCGGAGCTTTGGCATGAACCTCGATCCCCGTGCGCCCCTGAGCAGCTCGGTCAAACCGTTCGTACCCCCACTGCTCGGCGAAGGCCAGGTCGGCCAGTTTCGAGTCGTTGCCATCTGGGATATCGGGCTCTGGCTGGCCATTCTGGCCTCCCTCTTGATCGTCATGGGGCTTTACTACCATCGCAAGGCCTATAAACCCTTCTATGAAGCCTATGTCCGTGGGCAGACGACATAGCATGGGGGTAGGCATTCTGGTGGTGCTGCTGACAACCCTGAGCGCGCAGGCTCAGCCGGCTTCTTCGTTGGCAGAGCGGCTGGCGGCTGCTGCGCCCGGCGACACCATACGCGTGGTAGGGGGTGTCTACACCGGCCCCCTACGGATCACAAAGCCTGTCGTTCTCCTGGGAGAGCAGGATCCGGTGATTGATGGACGAGGACAGGGCACGGTCGTCACCATTGAGGCACCCGATGTGGTGCTTCAGGGCTTCGTAATCCGCAACTCGGGCCGCTCGCTCGACCGTGAAGATGCCGGCATTGCGGTCTATGCCGATCGCGTGACAATTGCCGACAACCGCATTGAACACGTGCTTTTCGGCATCTATCTGCGCCAGGCCGACTCCTGTCGTATCCTGCGTAACACAATTGAAGGCGATCCGACCCTCGACACCCCGCGGCGAGGCGATCTCATCCGTCTGTGGTACAGCAATGAGGCCCTGATTCAGGACAACGTTACCCGCCATGGTCGCGATGTGGTGATCTGGTTTGCTCGGGGCATCGTGCTACGCGGGAACACGATTCAGTTTGGCCGTTACGGCCTGCATTTCATGTACAGCGACAGCTCGCAGATTGAGCACAACCGGATGCTTCGCAATTCGGTCGGGGCCTACCTGATGTACAGCACGCGGTTGACGTTTCGCCATAACCTGCTGGCCTATAACCGGCACGCTTCGGCTATCGGCGTGGGCCTGAAAGATATGGATGAGGTAACCTTTGAAGAAAACGTGCTAGTGGACAACCAGATCGGCATTTTTATTGACAACAGCCCACGCGCCATCAACGCCCGGATTCGCTACGTGGGTAATGTGGTGGCCTACAATGACATTGGCATACAGGCACTTCAGGATGCACCGCGCAGCCTCTTTCGGAGCAACAGCTTTCTGGAGAACTATGAGCAGGTCGATCTGGTTGGTGGTGGACGCTTTTCAGAGGCCAACGGCACGTTCTGGGAACGCAATTACTGGAGCGATTACCGGGGCTACGATGCAGACCGCGATGGGTACGGCGATATTCCTTACCGGGCAGTAGCGCTGTTTGATGCCCTGACCGACCGGACGCCTGCCTTCCGACTGTTTACGTTCAGTCCGGCCGTACAGGCGCTGGAGCTGGCAGCGCGGGCCTTTCCAGTAATCCGGCCGGAGCCCAAGCTGGTCGATGCCACCCCGCGCATGCAGCCGTTACTCCCCAAAGGGCCTCCCGCCGTGCCGCAGCGACTACGTCCAACGCTGGCCCTGGCAGGACTGGTACTACTCCTGATGGGCGGGCTGACCGTGGGAGGAGCTCGCCTGCGTCGTCTGCGCTAACCTGCTGGAGCGAACCATGGCGCTGCTGACCATCGAACACCTGACCAAACGTTTCGGCACGACCACCGTGCTGGTGGATTTCTCCTGCACGATCGAACCCGGTGAAAGCGTCGCCCTCTGGGGCCCGAACGGAGCCGGCAAGACAACACTGCTCCGATGCGTGCTGGGCGTGCTGCCTTTTGAAGGGGTGATTCGGATCGATGGGATCGACGTGCAACGTCAGGGCAAACAGGCGCGTCGTCTGGTGGGATTTGTACCGCAGGAAGTGGCCTTTTATCCCACGTTGACCGTTGGTGAAACGGCCGCCTTCTTCGCCCGCTTACGGGGACTCGATCCAGAAGAAGGGTGGCGCCGGCTGGTACAGGTCGCGCTGCAGGACCGCCTGGATCAGCCCGTACGTACGCTTTCGGGAGGACAACGTCAACGGTTGGCCCTGGCCCTGGCCCTGCTGGGGGATCCCCCCTTGCTCCTGCTCGACGAACCGACGGCCAGCCTGGACATCCGCAGCCGTGCCGAGTTTATGGACGCGCTGCAGCAACTTCTGGAGGCAGGGAAAACCTTACTGTTTTCGACGCACCGCTTTGAAGAGGTCGAGCACCTGGCTCGCCGCGTACTGCTGCTGGAAAACGGCCGCCTGGAGGCCGACACCACACCCGCCGCACTGGCTCACCGCCTGTTTCCCGAGACTACCCATTACCGCCTGCGCCTGCACCTGCCCGAACGCCAACGTCCCGAGGCGCTCAAGACGCTCCAGACGCACGGCTTTGAGGTCTGGATGAATGGCCACGGGTTGGAAGTGCGTGTGCCCGCCAGCGCAAAAGCTCGGCCGCTGATGCTGCTGAGCCGTGCCGGTTTTGAAATTATCGACTTTGAACTGCACGCCTGAGCCATGACGACCACGACTGTCCGCGCAACTGTCAGTCTACTAGCCCGCAAGGAGCTACACGATGCCCTCCGCAACCGTTGGTTCGTGCTCTACACGGTCATCTTTGCGGTCCTTGCGCTTGCTCTTTCATGGATTGGTCTGGCTGGCGGCCAGCTCTATGGACTGGCAGGCTTTGGTCGCACTACGGCCAGCCTGATCAATCTGATCATGCTGATTGTGCCGTTGATGGGGCTCACGCTCGGTGCGCTCAGTCTGGCCCTGGAGCGAGAGCAGGGGACGCTGCTCTACATACTGGCGCAACCCGTTGTCCCCGCGGAAGTGTTGCTGGGCAAACTTCTGGGGCTGGCCATCGCGCTAACCGCCGCTTTAAGCATTGGCTTCGGTTTGAGCGGCCTGCTTCTGGCCTGGCGCGGCAGTCCCATAGGTCTGGGCGCCTACCTGGGGCTGTTCGGCCTGACCATCCTGCTGGCCCTGCTGAGTCTGAGTCTGGGCATACTCTTTTCCAGTGCCCTGCCCCGAACGGCTACCGCACTGGGAAGCGCACTTTTTGCCTGGCTGCTACTGGTGTTTCTGGGAGATCTGGGATTGCTGGGCTCGGCGCTCGCGTTGCGCATCTCCGTGGAACAGCTTTTCACGTTTTCGTTGCTCAACCCCCTGCAGGTGTTCAAAATAGCCGCCATCCTGCTGTTGCGCAGCGATCTCCAGGTACTGGGACCGGCCGGCCAGTATGCCATGCATCTATACGGCTGGCGTCTGCTCCCGCTTTCGATCAGCATCCTTCTGCTCTGGACCCTGATGCCACTGGTACTGGCCTACCTGTTTTTTCGCCGGCGTGGCGCCCTGTAAAGCAACCATAAATAACATGCAGCAGTGCCGAGCGATCATCGCTGGGCCGTCCATCCAACATGTTTTCCGCCGAACACCTCCTGCAGTCGCCACAGTGCATGCGACACAGCGAACTGTATCTTTAGAGCGGACACCAAACCAACTTGCAAATATCAAGATCCGAACTGCCAGGGAAGGACATGCTGCGGCCCCAGGCAGAGCGATGTATGCACAACGGTCCTGCATTATCAGAGATTAACCTTCAGAGAGTATAACCATGCGAGCGCATTATCCTGGTTCACTTTATGTTTTCAGCCTGTTACTGCTACTGAGTGCCTGCCGCCCGGCACCGACACCAGATCGACCACCGATCATTCGCTTCGGCTACGATACCTGTGATTATTGCCGCATGCTGATCAGCGAGCCACGCTATGCAGCTACGCTACGCACTACTGACGGCCAGGAACGCCGTTTTGATGATATTGGCTGTCTCCTTCACTACCTGCAGGAACATCCCGAAACTGCTGATGCCTACATCTGGGTGTCCGACTATCTGGAGGAACACTGGCTTCGGGCTTCCCAGGCGTTCTTTGTACGTAGCGACCGGCTGATCACGCCGATGGGTTATGGCATCATTGCCGTAGCCGACACGCTGACCGCCGACAGCCTGGCGCGCACGCTCGGTGGCACCCTGAGCCGTTTTGCCACGCTTCGCGCGGCTCCTCCACCTTCTTCGGTCCAGCTACCGTAAGCTACCGACCGGCCACCACAATGTCCCGCAATACGCGCGCTTCCTCCTCAAGCTCTTCCAGGCGGGATTTGACCACGTCACCGATGCTGATCATGCCGACAAGCCGACCCTCTTCCACGACCGGAAGATGACGCATCCGTCGATAGGTCATCTGCCACATGACTTCACGGATCGAATCGTCTGGCCTACAGAAGTGTACTGGACTGGTCATGCAGTGCCGTACGGGTTCGTCCAGCAGCGCTACGCCTCTGTCGGCCAACCGCCACACGACATCGCGCTCTGTGAACAGTCCGATCATCCGGGCCCGATCATCTACAACCGGCATAGCGCCGATCTGATGCTCCCGAAGACGACGTACGGCTTCCAGTACCGGCACGTCCGCTGCCACCGTAATCACCTGCGCGGGCTTGCCGCGCAACACGTCACGAACGGTCATGGCTTCTGGCATTTGTTTGAGCTCACTTGTATATTACGGCACAAATTCACAAAATCCAAACATTCCTACTGCCCTGAACAGCGCGTTCGCTTCGTAGTTACGAACTGTCGTTTCGTCCAACCATCGCAGGTATGCCCACCGAGTTGACGCTGGCGCTGCAGCCGCGGGCACGGCTGGATCTGATCAATGTCACCGCCCACATTCAAGCTGTCCAGCCCGACTTTCTCCGACGTTATCAACAGGCCCTTTATTACTCCTATCATACCACAGCCGGCTACCCGGAACAACGTCTCTGTGAGCGCCTGGGTTATCGCCGTGAAGCCCTGGAAGATTTCTTCCGCACCTTCCAGCGGCTTTTTCCACCAGGTGCTGGCTATTGTCATGATCAGCTGGAGTTGCGGCAGGAGCTAAGCGAAGCAGCACGTCAGCACGAACCCCGTAACGCCGACGCCCATCTGACCTACATGGGCGCTGGCCTGCTGCCGGCCGCCTGCTATCGCCATGCTCCAGATCGCCCTGTTTATCTCGTAGACCTTGATGGGATCTACGAAGGGCATGTACGTGCTCGCCGAACGACCGTTGTCGGCTTCAACCGAATAGAACGGCTGGCTACCTGCCGCCTTACCGTGCCCATGCCCCCCCATCGTATCGCGTCCGTCAACCTGCGCGACAGCCACCTGGGATTCTTTGAGACACTTGCGCAGTGGCTCCAGCAGTTCGACCTACAACATGGACGGTTGGACCTGCTACTGCCCGCCGAAGAACAGCACGCTGCCCTGACGGTCAACGAATACGAAACGCTGCTCATGCGGCATGACCTGGCCGAGGTGCTACGCAATCCGTTCCGGTTTATGGCTGAAACCGGCCGCCATGCCTTGCAAAACCCACGGGCGGTTCCAGGCAAAGCCCTCAACTACGCCAAGTACGACCTGGTGCGTCTGGTCAACGAATTTATCGATCGGTTGGGACTGAACGAATCGCTTGTTGAACGGGTGCTGAACAAGTTCCTGTCCCTCCCTGCCGCCCGCTTTCTACGGATGAAGCGTGGCCTTCACCTGCTGGTAGCCCCGGATGCCAGCGGTCTTCCCACCATTCGTCAGGGGCGTTATCAGAGCCCCATTCTGATTCAGTGGGAGCGTCCACCGCACAATAGCCGGATGATCGAAGTGCGCCTGTACCGCTTCGACTAAAGCCCCTCCCCTTACAGGCCAAACGATTCGCCGCAGGCACAGGTGCGGGCTGCCTGCGGATTGATAAAGTGAAACCCTCGTCCCTCCAATCCGTCGGTGAAGTCCAGTGTCGTGCCTTTCAAATAAAGATAGCTGCGCCGATCGATGACCACCCGCACGCCCTCGAACTGAGCCGTCAGATCCTGCGGCTGCAATGTAGTGTCCCAGCCCAGCTCATAGGTCAGTCCCGAGCACCCCCCGGGCACCACGGCAATGCGCAACAGGGTCTGCGACAGGTCCACGCCTTCATTCCGAGCAATCTCACGAATGCGTGCCAGCGCGCGCGAGGTAATCTGCAATTCCATAACGTTTTCAAAATCTATGCAGTTGTCTGGAAACAGGCCGATCAACCGCTGTAAGCTCAACCGGAGCCAACGCCTGCAGGTTCCTGTAGCGGAACGTTCTGTCAACCAGATGGTTCGTAATCATGCGTTGACAATCCGAGTTGTTAATATTAGTTTACACACCACGAATGCGCAAGGCTCTGTGGGCCGTTTCAGGCCCTGTCCTGGGACGGCATCTGTCTTGTACGCGTGCTGTCTGGCAGTCATTTTGGAACCCCTAAGCCCTGTTACGTCCTATGAGCGACACTGCTTACCTGCACCAGATCGCCCAGAGCGATTACAAGTATGGGTTCGAGACCGACATTGAGGTGGAAAAGGCGCCGCCTGGCCTGAGTGAAGAAGTGATTCACTACATCTCAGACCGGCGTGGCGAGCCGGACTGGATGCGGGAGTGGCGCCTGCGGGCGTTCCGCTACTTCATGAGCCTACTGGAACGCTACGAGGAGACCTATCCGCGCTGGGCCCACCTGAAATATCCGGATATCGATTTCCAGGCCATCAGCTACTACGCGGCGCCTCAGAAAAAGCCGCGTTATAAGAGCCTTGACGAGGTAGATCCCAAGATCCTGGAGACCTTCCGCAAGCTGGGGATCCCGCTTGATGAGCAGATGCGGCTGGCCGGCGTGGCTGTCGATGCCGTCATGGATAGCGTGTCGGTGGCCACCACCTTCAAGGAAGAGCTGGCCAAGCATGGCATCATCTTTTGCTCGATGGGCGAGGCGATCGAAAACTACCCCGAGCTGGTGCAGAAGTACCTGGGCTCGGTCGTTCCCTACACGGATAATTTCTTTGCTGCGCTTAACTCGGCTGTCTTCTCCGACGGCTCCTTCGTCTACGTCCCCAAGGGTGTGCGTTGTCCGCTGGAGCTGAGCACCTATTTCCGGATCAATACAGCCGGCACAGGCCAATTTGAGCGCACGCTGATCATTGCCGACGAAGGCGCCTATGTGAGCTATCTGGAAGGCTGCACGGCCCCGATGCGCGATGAGCATCAGCTCCATGCGGCCGTCGTCGAACTGATTGCGCTCAAAGACGCCGAGATCAAGTACTCGACGGTTCAGAACTGGTATCCGGGCGATGCCGAAGGTAAGGGCGGTGTTTATAACTTCGTGACCAAGCGCGGTATCTGCCTGGGCGAAAACTCGAAGATCTCCTGGACGCAGCTTGAGACGGGTTCGGCCATCACCTGGAAGTATCCAAGCGTCATCCTGAAAGGTGACAACTCGGTCGGCGAATTCTACTCGGTGGCCTTTACCAAAGGTTACCAGCAGGCCGACACGGGCACGAAAATGATCCACCTGGGCCGTAATACACGCAGCACGATTATCTCCAAGGGCATTGCAGCCGGCTACTCGAACAACAGCTATCGCGGGCTGGTCAAGGTGGCCCGCACGGCCGACAATGCCCGCAACTTCTCACAGTGCGATTCCATGTTGCTGGGCGACAAGTGCGGCGCCCACACGTTTCCCTACCTGGAAATTGAGAACCCGACAGCCCAGGTAGAGCACGAAGCCACCACGTCCAAGATCGGCGAAGATCAGATTTTCTACTGCCAGCAACGCGGCCTGAGTGAGGAAACGGCCATCAAGCTGATCGTCAACGGCTTCTGCAAGGAAGTACTGGCGCAGCTGCCCATGGAATTTGCCATGGAAGCTCAGAAGCTGCTGGCCATTGAGCTGGAAGGTAGTGTGGGTTGATGCATGCTGTCGTCGTTTGTTTTCTCTGTAACCCATAAACCCGACATAAACCTATGGCACTCCTGGAAATTCGTAACCTGCACGCTCGCGTCGAAGAAAAGGAAATTCTTAAGGGCGTTAACCTGACGGTCAATCCGGGTGAAATTCACGCTATCATGGGCCCGAACGGCTCGGGCAAGAGCACGCTGGCCTCGGTACTGGCCGGTCGGGAGGACTACGAGGTAACCGAGGGCGAGGTGCTCTACGATGGGAAGAACCTCCTGGAGATGGATCCTGATGAGCGCGCGCGGGAGGGCATCTTTATGGCTTTTCAGTACCCGGTGGAGCTTCCGGGCGTCAATATGGCCACGTTCCTGCGTGAAGCGCTTAAGGCCATCCGGGAGCACCGGGGGCTGCCCCCGCTCAGCCCGGCCGAGTTCATGAAACTGCTGAAGGAAAAGGCGGCCCTGGTCGGACTCGATCCCAGCCTGAAACAGCGCTCGGTCAACGAAGGCTTCTCCGGTGGCGAAAAGAAGCGCAGTGAAATCTTTCAGCTGGCCCTGCTGGAACCCCGCCTGGCTATCCTCGACGAAACCGACTCGGGCCTGGACATCGATGCGCTGCGTGCAGTCGCTAACGGGGTGAATAAACTGCGCGCACCGGACCGGGCCTTCGTGATCATCACCCACTACCAGCGTCTGTTGAATTACATCGTGCCAGACTACGTGCACGTAATGGTCGACGGACGGATTGTCCGCTCGGGCGACAAACACCTGGCCCTGGAGCTGGAAGAAAAAGGCTACGACTGGATCAAAGAAGAAGTCGGGCTGGTCGCCTGAGCTGACTTTGCGTCGTATTGCAACCCCTGGAGCCAAACCACTTGAGATAGACAATGACCACGACTCTGACAGCGACGACGACGCGTCCGGAAGATCGCTTTCTGCATGCATTTGAGGCCTATGCGGGCCAGGTGCTCAATGGCACGAGCGAACGCCTGGCCACGCTGCGCCGGAAAGCCATTGAGCGCTTTAGCGCGCTGGGCTTTCCGAATCGCAAGGCGGAAGCCTGGAAGTACACGCCCATAGCGAAAGCACTTCAACATCCCTACAAGATTGATCCGAAGCCGGCCGTGCCGACGTTGAGCGAAGCGTCGCTGGCCGATTACGCCATCCCGGAACTGGACGCCTACCGCGTCGTGCTCGTCAACGGCCGTTTTGTGCCGGAGCTTTCGACGGGGTCGGATCTGCCCGAGGGTGTCGTGCTGACCAGCCTGGAAACAGCGGCCCGGGAGCACACCGACCTCTTTGAAAAGTACTTCGCGTACTACCTCGACTTTGAAAACGAGCCGTTCCTGGCGCTCAACACAGCTTTTGCCCGGGATGGCTTTTTCTTGTACCTTCCCGAAGGCCTCGCCCTTGAACGTCCGCTGCACGTGCTCCACCTGATCGACACCGATGAGGAGCTTTTCCTGCAGCCGCGCCATGTCGTCGTGGTTGCACCAGGTGCTTCACTCAAGTTGATCGTAAGCGGCCACAGCCGGGGTCACTGTCGCACGTTTACCAATAGTGTTACTGAAGTATTTGTGGGGCAGGGTGCCAACGTGCACCAGTACGACCTGCGTCTGGAAGGCGACCGGGCCTCGGCCATTTACAGCACCCAGGCTTACCTGGAAGGCGCCGCCTGCTACACAAACGGTACATTCACCGTTGGGGGCGCACTGGTGCGTAACAATGTGCAGGTACGCTTTGACGACCAGGAAGGCGAGGCGCACCTGTACGGCCTTTTCCTGGGGCGTGGCTCGATGCACATCGACAACCACACGATGATCGACCACGCCGTTCCGAACTGCGTCAGCAACGAGCTCTACAAGGGGATTCTGGATGATCGGGCCACGGGTGTCTTCAATGGCAAGGTACTCGTACGGCCGCATGCCCAGAAGACAAACGCCTACCAGTCGAATAAGAGCATCGTACTGACGCGTGAAGCCCGTATGTACTCAAAACCCGAGCTGGAAATCTATGCGGACGACGTGCGCTGCACGCATGGCGCGGCCTGCGGCCAGCTCGACGAAAACGGTATCTTTTACCTGCGCACGCGGGGACTGACCCTGCAACAGGCCCGCGCCATGATGCTGCTGGCCTTTGCCCGTGATGTGCTCGATCAGATTGCGGTTGAACCCCTGCGTGCCTACCTCGACGCACTGGTCGCGGCACGTGTAGGTGCCTGACTCCAACCATCGTTCACCAACGTTGCTTGCACCATGCCTGCCTCCGTCGACCTCACCGGACTTCAGACCACCTTCGACGTGGCGCGTGTGCGGGCTGACTTTCCGGCCCTGCACCAGTCCATTTATGATGGACGGCCGCTTGTGTACCTCGACAATGCGGCCACCACGCAGAAGCCGCAGGTGGTCATTGACCGCATACGCGACTTTTACCTGCGCGAAAATGCCAACGTCCATCGAGGCGTCCACTACCTGAGCCAGCACGCCTCCGATGCGTACGATGAAGCCAGACGCCTGGTGGCCGATTTCATTGGAGCGCCCGATCCCTCGCAGATCATCTTTACGCGGGGAACCACCGAAAGCATTAACCTGGTGGCGGCCACCTACGGACGCCAGCACGTTGGTGCCGGGGACGAAATCGTACTCTCCGCTATGGAGCATCACTCGAACATCGTCCCCTGGCAGCTGCTCTGTGAGGAGAAAGGCGCGCGACTGCGCGTCGTGCCCATAGATGAGCGCGGCGTGCTCGATCTGGAGGCGTTGGAGCATTCGCTGACGGAGCGCACGCGCCTGGTGGCCATTGCCCATGTGTCCAATGCGCTCGGCACGGTCAACCCGGTACGCGAAATCATTCAGCTGGCCCACGCACGCGGCATCCCAGTGCTGGTCGACGGAGCGCAGGCTGTGCAGCACCTGCCGGTGAACGTAGCCGAGCTGGATTGTGACTTCTATTGTTTCTCCGGCCATAAAATGTATGGCCCTACGGGCATCGGCATCCTCTACGGCAAAGCCGAGCTGCTCGAAGCCATGCCCCCCTACCAGGGCGGCGGCGACATGATCGAGCGGGTTACCTTCGAACGGACCACCTATAATCGACTGCCCTACAAGTTTGAAGCCGGCACGCCACATATTGCCGGAGCTATCGGTCTGGGTGCAGCAGTTACTTACCTGAACGGGCTGGACCGCACAGCCATCGCCCGCCACGAGGATGAGCTGCTTCGCTATGCTACCGAGCGGTTGGAGGAAGTCCCGGGCCTCCGACTAATTGGTACAGCCCCTCACAAAGTCAGCGTGCTCTCGTTCGTCATTGAGGGAGTGCATCCTTACGACGCCGGTACTTTGCTCGATCAGATGGGTATTGCCGTGCGCACCGGCCACCACTGCGCCCAGCCACTTATGGACCGACTGGGTCTGTCCGGTACGATCCGTGCTTCACTGGCGCTGTACAACACGCGGGAAGAAATCGACGCCCTCGTCGAGGCGCTACACCGTGTAATCCGCATGCTGCGCTGAGCCATGACCGTGCCCACCAACGATACCATTGAGGCCCGCGCATCTCAGATCGTCGAAGAGTTTGCGCTCTTTGACGACTGGATGGACAAATACGAATACCTGATCGAGCTGGGAAAATCGCTCCCTCCCATCGAGCCAGAGTACAAGACCGAAGCCTTTCGGATTCACGGCTGCCAGTCGCAGGTGTGGATCCGACCAGAGTTTCGGGAGGGGCGTGTCTACTTCCGGGGCGACAGCGACGCACTGATTACCAGAGGACTGGTGGCGCTGCTGATCCGCGTGCTTTCGGGGCAACCCCCAGAGGCCATTGTCAATGCCCGGCTGGATTTTCTGGACGAAATAGGTCTCAAGGCTCACCTGTCGCCGACCCGGAAAAACGGGCTGGCCGCTATGATCGAACAGATGCGCCGCTACGCGCAGGCCTACTTGCAGGCATCCCGCAACTAACCTGGAGCAGCCTCATGTCCGCTTACGTAGCCATTGACAATCAGGCCGGTGACAAGGAGCTGGAGCAGGCAATCATTGAGGCGCTTAAAAGCGTCTACGACCCGGAAATTCCCGTCAACATCTACGATCTGGGGCTGATTTACGAAATTCGAATTTTCGAAGATCGAACAGTCTATGTCAAGATGACGCTGACGGCGCCGGGCTGCCCGGTAGCGGGCACGTTGCCCGGCCAGGTCGAAATGCGTCTGCAGGAAGTGCCCGGTGTCAGGGAGGCCCGGGTTGAGCTGACGTTCGATCCACCTTATACGATCGAACGCATGTCGGACGAAGCCCGGCTGACGCTCGGTTGGATGTAAACCTGGTTTGCTCTGTACGGTGCGGCATACCCAGACCATAGCACTGGCACGCAGCCTGCTGGCCGAAGGGCGCAGCGGCGAGGTAGCGCAGATGCTGGAGCCCCTCGTCGAGCCACTCACGCGCAGCTCGCACACGCTCGACGCCGCGCAGGTGCTGGTGCGGGTGTTGCTGGCACGCGTGCGGTTGCTGCGTCAGGGCGACGTAACCGGTGCCCGCCAATTGCTGACCCCGCTGGACGAAACAGTCGTACGGGAGCAACTGCCCGTAGCCGTTCGAGCGGAAGTAGCGCTCTGGCTGGGCTGGTTGCACGCCTGGCCTGAAAATTTTGAGGCAGAACGCGTCCGCGCGTTTAGTCTGCTGGCCGAAGCCGAACGCCTCTTCCGGCAGGAGCTGAACCCGGCGGGTCACTGTTGGGTCTGGATTGGCCGCGCCCTGGCCTATCTGGTCATTGATGAATATGCCCTGGCGTCTCAGGCCCTGGACGAAGCATCCGCGCTGAAAGAGCGGCTACCGGACGTACAGGCCGACGGCTGGATCCAGGACCTGCGCACACAGGTGGCGTTGCTCACTGGTCGTTATCACCGGGCCGACCGCAACTTGCACGGGCTTCAAACCCTGGCCGAACGCACAGGCGACCCATTGCTTCGAGGACGTGCGTTTGCGTATCGGACGCTGCTGGAAACAGCACGTGGCCGTTCAACAACGGCCATCCAGGAAGCAGCTGAAATGGCCGAGGCCCTCCTTTCCGGAGGGGTACCCACGCCGTACCTGCTGGAGTGGGCCCGAGCCGCATGGCTGAGTGCGCTGCGACGCCAGGGGGCCTGGCCGGAAATGGAGCGGCTGCTCCAACGCTGGCTTACAGCTTCCTCGCAAACAAGGTCCCATCTGCTCCTGCTCGAAGCAGCCGAGCTGGCCCTGCTCCGGGAAGATTTTGAAACCTGTGCGCAGCTATTGGCGCAGGTACTGACAACGCCCTCCCCGGCGCAGGCACGTCTGCTGGCGATTCATGCTGCTCTGCTACAGGCCCGGCATTTTCTGCAACGGAACCTGCTTACGCGAGCGCAAGAGTGGGCTGAGCGCGCCTATCAAAGCGCACATGAGCTGGGCCTGGAGCCGCTGACCCTGAAGGCGCTCCTGGTGCAGACGCAGATTGCCCTGGCCGAAAAGGCACTGGCGCGCGCCCAGACGCTCTTACAACAGGCCGAAGCCTTCGGCAGCTACTTCAGCCTGCTACCGTGGGCTGCCTGGCGATTCCGGCTGCTGGGCGAGCGCCTGGAAGCCGAAGCCCAGCCAGACGAAGCCCGTGCCCATTACGTACAGGCGCTCTCGGCCTACTCGCTACTGGGCGATCGCTATCACATCGCCCAGCTACAATTAGCCGTAGCACGCCTTGTTCAGCAGCGTGACGTCGCACAGGCACGGGCTTTACTGGAAGCAGCGGCACAGACATTCGACAAACTTGGCGTAGCTACCCTGCACCAGACGGCCTGCCACCTCCTTCAACAGCTCCCACTTCAGGCCTCGACGACGCCCGAAGCGCCTGAAACACAGCTGGGCCATGCACTGGCCCGGGCTGCATTGTCGGTAGAGCTGGTAACCGAAGCCTGGTTGCAGGTCGTCCGCCAGCTCTGGCCCGACCGCTGGCTGGCGGTCTTTCAGTACACGCCTGCCGGCGCCTGGCAGTGCATCCGTGCCTATGGTGAAACGCCTGCTCCCCTGACCTTTCCTGAACCCGACCAAGCTGAAGCCTATCAGCAGGGCATTGCGTGGCTACGGCTACGTTCAATGTCCGGCCCGGCCTTTTTTACAGCGGCTCAGGTATCCGAAAGCGAACGCGCCGGCTGGCAGGCCATTGTAACCCGGCTGCGGCCATGGCTGCCCGTGGTAGCCCTGGCGCTGGACCACGCCCTGCTGCGCGCCCGTCAGTTCGGCGAACTGGCCAATGGGCACACGGAAGAAGCCTCCCTCCCCTCCCCTCTGGAAGACTTTGTCTATGCCAGTCCGGCCATGCGGGCGCTGGTCGGCCAGATCTACCGCATCCGGAGCAGCCACAGTCCGGTGCTGATTACCGGAGAAAGTGGCACAGGGAAGGAGCTGATTGCGCGGGCCGTGCACGCAACCAGCGAACGTAAAGACGCTCCGTTTGTGGCCTTCAACTGCGCCAACGTTCCCCCGGAGCTGATCGACAGCCACCTGTTCGGTCATGAAAAAGGAGCTTTTACTGGCGCCGTGCAGGCCAATCCGGGCGTCATTCGCACGGCCAACGGCGGCACGCTCTTTCTGGATGAAATCGGCGATCTGCCGCTCGCAGTGCAGCCGAAACTGCTGCGCTTTCTACAAGAGGGCGAAATCTTCCCGCTGGGAGCCCGTCGTCCCGTACGTGTCAATGTTCGGATCATCGCAGCTACCCATCGTGACCTGGAAGCGCTGGTGCGTGAAGGAAAATTCCGCGAGGACCTGTACTACCGGCTTAACGTTATTCCGCTGCACGTTCCCCCCCTACGTGAGCGGCGGGAGGATATTCCGGTCCTGGTGCGTCACTTTCTGAACATACTCCGTCCACCGGGCGCGCCGGCCGTCTCTATCACAAGCCGGGCCTTAGAAGCCCTCATGCGGTACAACTGGCCTGGCAACGTACGTCAGCTTCGCAATGAGATCGAACGGGCGCTGGTGTTCGTTGCCAGTGAGCCGGTTCCTACGATCGATCTGAAGGACCTGTCACCGGCTGTGCAGCAGGCGCTACATGGTCCGTCCAGACAACCACGCCGCTTCGCTACCGACGACAACCAGCCACTGGACGCCGTCCTGGCCAATACCGAAAAAGCCCTGATCGAACAGGTGCTGGCCGAAAATCACGGGCGCATCAGCGCAACAGCACGTGCCCTGGGGTTGACCCGACAGGGCCTCTATAAGAAGATGAAACGACTGGGCATCGACCCGACCCGCTTTCAGCACCGTCGTACCCGCGTGAAACCGACCGAAACCTCATAGATCATCCATCCAGACGCCATGCAACCAACCCGTAGCCCCGATGCCACACCGCCCACCGAAGAGATTCGGGCTATCCACCTTGACCATGCGGCGATCATGACCACCCGACTTGAGGTTGCCGTGGATTTCTACACGCGCCTTATCGGCCTGCACCTGCGCATTATTGAAGAAGATCCCATTCGCAAAGGCCGACGCCGGGCCCTGTTAACCGACATGCACGGCCGGGATGTACTGGAGCTTATTGAAATGCCCGAACTGAGCCATCCAACTATCCCTGGACGCGGAGGCCTTCATCATCTGGGATTTCGGGTACCACTGGCCGACTGGCATGCCCTCCGGGCCCGCCTGGATGCGGCCGGCTATCCCTATCAGGAGGTGCACCAGCGGTTGTTTGTACGGGACGCAGATGGCCTGGTGCTGGAAATCGAGCCGCTTCGCTGAACCTATCGTCTGCGGCGTCGTCCCCGGCGGCCTTTTCTTCGTTGTTGTCCACGCACACGCAGCGTGTCGGCCAGTTCGTTCGTATCATCTGGTCGAATAGCCACACCATGCGCTGCCAGTAACTGCCCGCATTGCTCGATAGCGGCTACCAGCCCATCTACTGGCCGTCCGGCCCGAATCCCCTCGCGAATCCGATTCACGATCTCAGCCCAGGCCTCAGGTCCTACCTGACGATGGATGCCGGCATCACCGATCACTTCTACCCAGTGCTCAAAAAGCGACACAAAGATCAGAATGCCCGTGCGATCACGCGTGTTGAACACTTCCTCTTCGACAAATGCCTGCAACGCCCGCAGGTGCACCTGCTCGGCCATTCGATCTGCTCCGACCAGCCAGCGCTGTACAGGGGCCACGTACGCTCCCAGCAGACCGCCTATGATACCGGCCAGCGCCGTAAGCAACGCTACGCCCCAGCCGGTATGCAGCAGGGTCAGCCCCCAGCCCTGATAGATCACGTCGAACATAGAAGCCACTACCAACACCGGGAGCATCAGCAACACGGCCCCCTTCCATACCGCCTCAGGATAGGTACCACTACGGGGCACAATCACCGGGACGATCTCTCCGGCTGTCTGCTGCTCGGCAGCAGCAACCGCTTCCTGGACGCGACGCAGTTCTTCTTCGGTAAACAGCAGGCTCATTGTTCTGAACCGGTGGTTTGCAGACGACGAATCAGTTGCAGAATCGTATCGGCCTGCGCATAAAGCGGTGAGCGGAGCCCGACCAGCCGCTGCACCTTCTCGAACTGCGCACGTGCCTCATCAAGCCGGTTAATCTGTAGCAGCATAATGCCCAGATTGAAATTGGCCTGGATGTGCGTGGAGTCCTGCTCCAGTACGAGCTGGGTCTGGCGTACGGCCTCCATGGGGTTTTCCGGATCATAGAGATAGGCAATAGCCATATCAGCCCGCACGTCCAGATTATCCGGCTCTTTTTCGAGCACGCGCCGATAGGCGGCAATAACCCGGCGGGCCAGCGCAGCCTTGGCTGGCCCATCCACCATCTCCATCCAGTCATAGAACAGATTGCCAGCGCGACGCCAGGCCTCCGGCGTGTCGAGCTGACGCGCTATCTCCTCCTGCACAAGCGCTGCCCGATCGGGTCGTCCGATGCCGATCAACAGATTGACCAGAGCCTGCTGTTTCTCCAGCCGTGCGGTTCCCTCCAGGCGGGTAATTTCAGCCTCCAGCGCCGCCACCTGATCAGCGACAACGGCCGGAATCGGTCCGGGCTCCGGCAATGGAAGCGTTACAGACGAAAAGGCACGCTCTGCCGGGGGCAGTCCTCCTCGTCCACCACTGACCAGCGTCAACAAATACAGCGCGCCGACCAGCAGCAATCCGCCTGCTACGACAAACGCCACGTGCACCGGACGCAACCCTGAAGGCGCAGGTGTAGCATGGCCCGCTGCTGACTCGCCAGACACCGGCGGTCGTTCATGGGGGTGCAGCGGACGCACACCCGGCAGCATTGCCCCACACTGACTGCAGTAACGGGCCCCGACCGGGTTGGCATGCCCGCACTCCTCGCAGATCAGAAGTGCCGGATTTTTTCGGATCGGCATGCCACACAGATCGCAGACCACCGCTTCGGCCTTCAAACGGGCCCCACAGGCAGGGCAGACTGACGTCGCTTCCGACATGGTAGGACTCGGTATGCTTATCGAAACCTTCTTCCTGAACGCAGCCCGCCCCTCAGAGTTCGGGCAAAAAAATCCAGCATGCTGTATCTTCAAAGAAGCTGATCCGCTGTAACCTGACCTTCAGTATGATGTTATACCCCAAACATATCGCGTCGGTCTGGCTCATGCTTCTGGCGATCACCACTTCTTCCCTGGCTACAGCCCAGACATCGCCTGCCTGGCAGCAACGGGTACGCTATGAGATGGACATTCATCTGGATGCGACCCAACGCCGCATGCGCGGCTATTCGCGGATCGTTTACTACAACCACGCGCCCGACACCCTGCACTACGTCTTCTTTCACCTGTACTTCAATGCATTTCATCCACAGTCGATGATGGCCGAACGCAACCGGCACCTGCCTGACCCCGACCGCCGGGTCGTGCCGAAAATCTGGCGGCTCAGCCCCGACGAGCAAGGTTTCCACCGCATTACCTATCTGGCACAGGAAGGGCAAGCGCTTGCGTTTCGCATCACCGACACGGTGCTGAAAGCCGAACTGGCCCGTCCTCTGCCTCCAGGCGACTCGACCATCTTCGAACTGCACTTCCACTCACAGGTCCCGCTCCAAACGCGCCGCAGCGGACGCGACAATGCTGAAGGCATCGATTTTTCGATGAGTCAGTGGTATCCTAAAATTGCCGCCTACGACGGACGCGGCTGGCATCCAGATCCATACATTGGGCGCGAATTCTACGGCGTTTTCGGTACGTTCGACGTGCGCCTCACGCTGCCAGCCTGTTATACAGTCGGTGCTACAGGAGTTTTGCTCAACGCCGACGAAATCGGACGGGGCTACGAGCACATCACCTCGCAGGGATGGACCCGCTTTGACCCACGCCAGGCGGACCTACGTTGCACCCCCGGCGACTCGCTCACCTGGCACTTCCGTGCCGAAAATGTGCATGATTTTGCCTGGGCCGCCGATCCGGACTACATTCACGAAGCCTGGCTTGACGACAGCCTGGGCGTAGTCTATCACCTGCTCTTTCAGCCGGACGTAGCCGACCGCTGGCAACCAATGCGCCAGTGGGTGCCCTGGCTCATCCGCTACTATAGCCGGCGCATCGGACGTTACCCCTACCCTCAGTTCACCGTGATTCAGGCAGGCGATGGCGGTATGGAATATCCAATGATCACCTTTATTACCGGACGGCGCAGTCCGTTCTCGTTGCTGGGCGTGACCGCTCACGAAGCAGCGCACGAGTGGTTTTACGGTGTGCTGGCCTCTAACGAAAACGCCTACGCCTGGATGGACGAAGGCTTTACCAGCTGGGCTACGACCGAAGCCATTGCCCATTTACTGGGTCAGCGCCCTGACCATCGGGATGCAGCACTCAGCGTGGTGCGACTGCAGCAGATGGGCCTGTTCGAACGCCTGAATACTCCGGCCGACTGGTTCGCTACCAACGTGGCCTACAGCGTAGCGGCCTACCCCGGCGGAGAAATGTTGCTTGACCTGCTGGGTTACGTGATCTCCGACTCGCTGCGCGACGTCTTTCTGAAGGCCTACTTCCAAAAGTATAGCCTGCGGCATCCCAATCCATACGATGTGGAAAAAATCGCTGAGCAGGTCAGCGGCATGCGGCTGGACTGGTTCTTCGAGCAACTAACCAACAGTACCTATACCTACGACGATGCCCTGGAAGTTGTCGCCCAACAACGCACGCCGGAAGGATGGTACGTTACACTTCGGCTCCAGCGTAAGGGCTCCATGTTCCTGCCTGTCGATGTGCGCCTGACGCTGGCAGACGGCCGCACGCAGTGGGTACACGTTCCGCTGGGACTGGCTCAGGGACACAAGCCGTTACCGCCCGACTGGATCATAGCAGATCCGTGGCCGTGGACGTTTCCAACTTACACCCTGACGCTCCCCCTGCCAGCCCGCATCGTACGCGCCGAGCTGGATCCACACCAGCGCACTCCCGATCATAACCGGCTGAACAACAGCTGGCCCTTTCCCTTGCAGCTTTCCTTTCTCCAACCGCTCTCCTTCGACTGGACCACCTACCGCGCTTCGTGGCGTCCGCTGGCCGCGTACGCGTACCACTTTGGCCCGGGCATCGGCCTGCAACTGCGTGGCCGCTACTTTTTCGACCGTCACAAGACGCTGCTGATGTTGAAACTGTGGCCGACTGTGCTCCTGAGCAATGGCCGTGCGCCGGAACGTCCCTGGATTCGGGATCGCAACGCCTGGTGGGCCGGCATCGACTATACCCTGCGCTATGGAGACCGGCTGGGGCCGCGTACGCAGTGGCACCTGCAGCTTGAAAAACATCTGGGCGTCCTGGAAAACCGCCTGACCCTCACTCATACACTGGGCCGATGGGCAGCCCTCGGTACCAACGATGGTACGATTGAAGTGGGCCTTGTCCACCAATACGTCCCAGGTGACCGGGCCTTTACCTTTGAAGCAGTGCCTGCGTGGATCCCCAGGAACCATTTTGCCTGGACGCGCCTGGCCTATCGTATTAAGCGCACGCAATGGCAACTGGATGTCCTGCTGGAAATGGGCGAAGGACAACAAGGACGCGGGGCCCTGCGTAGCGTTGTTGATCTCTCCTGGCATCTTGTGCAACGCCCGACCTTTGGCATTCGCCTGCGAGGCACATTGGGCCGAGGAAGTGGGCAACTACCACCCAGTCGCGTCTTTCGACTTGGAAGTGCCTCGGTCGAAGAAGCCTGGCGCCACGCTGGCTTTCGTAACATTGCCGGACTATTTGACAATGCCCGCCGCACCCTTCATTTAATCCCGCTCAACGTCGCCGGTCCGGTAGCCTACTGGAGTCCTCAGCTGCGCGATCCTCGCCGCCTACAGGGCAATGTCCTGATAGCAGGCAGTCTGATACTATCCTGGCATCCCTTCAGGCGAGGGCTCGGGCGTCCATTCTATCTGGAAAGCTTTCTGGGGATAGGGCAGAGCTGGTTCACTGATCCGGCCCAGTCTCTTAATCGCTACCTTTTTGCCTGGGATCGTTTCCTGGCTGACGCAGGCCTTGGCTTGAGCTATAACGTGAATGCGCTTCCTGGTCTACAACGGTGGGCTGCCCAATCGGCACTGCTACAAGACCTGCGGCTGCATCTGCGGCTACCGTTGTGGGTAAGCGATCCAGAACTGATCGGTGAGCGCAAGGCGCTACGATTCCGCTGGATGCTGGGAATCACGGTAGCTCCCTAATACCTCCTCAGTCAAAGGCGACCGTGGCCATCATCTCCTCAATGGTCGTCTCTCCCTGGAGCACGACCTCGCGGGCGGCTTCCTGCAGCGTCTGCATGCCTTCTCTGATGGCCTGCTCGCGCAGCGCATCCTCGTCAATCGCGTCACGAGCCGACACGATCATATGACGAATGGTTCGAGAAAACCAGAGCGTTTCAGTGATCGCTCGTCGGCCCTTATAGCCAACGCCCTTGCAGACCGGACAGCCTGGATGCTGTCCGGCTCTGTAAAACGTCGTACGAGCAATCTCCGCTTCCGTAAAGCCGAGCCGCGTGAGCAGTACCGGATCGGGATCCGGATCGGGCACCCGGCATCGGGGACAGACCTTACGGATCAGGCGCTGAGCCACCACCAGGTTGATCGCATAAGCAATCAAAAACGGCTCGATCCCCATCTTGTAAAGCCGACTCACCGCACTGGGCGCGTCGTTCGTGTGCAACGTCGAAAACGTCAGATGCCCCGTATTGGCCAGCTTGATGGCCAGCTCGGCCGTCTGTCGATCGCGCATCTCGCCGACCATCACGATGTCGGGGTCGTGCCGCAAA